>SBAY01000311.1 GCA_005239945.1 Nitrospira sp. | reverse complement strand
CATGTAGCCACGAGAAAAAAATTGACAAAAAACCGCAAAAGTAATTGATCCTCAATAGGTTAAGCTACATCACCACTGTGGGTACCAGATGGAACATCCATTTTAAGATGGTAGGAAAGAGGAAGGATTTGAGGAGTTAAGGGTTTGAGGGTTTAAGGGTAGGAAAGAGGAGGAGTTCTCTTCCTTTTCTTACCCTTGACCCCTGGACCCCTTGAACCCTATTTTTAAAAAGGAGCTTATTATGGAAAATCAAGAAAAGGTAAATATCTTAATAGTCGATGATACCCCAGCAAATCTATTGAGCTACCAGGATATATTAGCTCCACTGGGGCAAAATATGGTTTGTGCCAACTCTGGTAAAGAGGCATTACAGCATCTTTTGCATGAGGATTTTGCAGTAATCCTGATGGATGTGAGTATGCCGGTATTGAATGGTTTTGAGACAGCAACATTGATTCGCAGTCGTCCCCGCTCTGCTCATACCCCAATTATTTTTATTAGTGCCATAAACACGACAGAGATGCACAGAGAGAAAGGCTATTTATTTGGTAGAGTGGATTATATCTTTTCACCTGTAGTGCCGGAGATATTGCAAGCAAAGGTTGCTGTTTTTATCGATTTATTCAGAGTGACTAATGCCTATAAACGTCAGGCAGAAGAACTATCTCTACTTGGCAAAAAATTGGAAGAGCAAGTGAACGAGGGCAAACGATTAAATCAACAACTTGAAGTAACTAACAAGGAGCTTGAGGCGTTCAGCTACTCGATTTCTCATGACCTGCGTAATGCCTTATCAGGAATTATCGGTTCCAGCGAGATACTTCTGGATACCTATGCGGATAAATTAGACGAAGGAGGCAGAGAATTCCTTAAATCTTTATATGAAGATGCCTGGCGGATGAATGAACTGATTGAAGCCTTACTGAAATTATCACGACTGAGCCGTCAGAAGATGAAATATGAAATAGTTGATTTAACGGCAATAGTCAAGACAATAGCTAAAGAACTTCGCAAGATAGACCCAAAACGGCAGGTAAAATTTACCATCGAAGAAGGCATCATGGCCAATGGGGACAGTGTCCTCCTGGAGGTAGCCTTGCAAAACCTGTTGAGTAACGCCTGGAAATATACAGCCAAACAACCACAAACCATAATAGAATTTGGGGTTATACCACCGGATTCCCCCTTAACAAAGGGGATTGAGGGAGTAGATTCCCCCTTAACAAAGGGGGTTAGGGGGTTGTCAGTCTATTTTGTCCGTGATAACGGTGTTGGATTTGATATGTTCCAGACGGATAAGTTATTTCGTCCCTTTAGTCGCCTGCATACAGAGGATGAATTCAAAGGTATTGGTATTGGTTTGACGATTGTCCAGCGTGTTATTCAGCGACATAACGGCATCATCTGGATAGAGGCAAAACCAAATGAAGGGGCTACCTTTTATTGGACATTGGGATGATTGGAAAATGGAAATTGGATAAGGTTGAGGAATAATTTGCGGATAATCGTAATAAACATATCGCTCCTATGGAGCTTTATCCCTTTTATCGGTTTGGGTTATCTATGAACATCAGGCTCCTAACGGAGCTAAAAAAATAATGAAGGGGCATGCTTTTATTGGACATTGGGATGATTTAAGAAGGGGTCGAGGGTAGGAAGAGAAAGGGTTTTGAGGGGCTAAGGGTCTGAGGGTTTGAGGGTAGGAAAGAGGAAGGGGGCAAGGGTCTAAGGGGTCAAGGGTTCGAGGGAAAGGAGTATATCCTTTCTTTCTTACCCTTAAACCCTTGACCCCTATTAATGCTTAAAATTTAACTTGACATATTAAATATTAAGGGTGTATAATCTTTATTATGGAATTCAAGCCGCGAGTATTAGCCAAAACAATCTATAAAGCGATTAAGACCTTTCCGGCGGTTATCTTAACCGGCCCGCGTCAGTCAGGTAAAACAACCTTACTCAAGATGCTTTTTGCCAACACCCATACCTATATCAGCCTGGAAAGCCCTGATGTCCGCCTCCGTGCTAGGGAAGACCCGATAGGTTTTTTGAGTCAATATAAACCACCTGTAATTATAGATGAAATACAGTATTTACCTGAATTATTATCCTATATCAAGGCAAAAATAGATGAAGACCGTAGTCCCGGTCAATGGCTGCTTACAGGCTCTCAAAATTTCGTTTTGATGGATAAGATTACCCAGAGTCTAGCCGGTAGAGCCGCCATACTTACACTTTTGCCTTTTTCTATAGTTGAGAGAATGGGGATTTCTCAAAAATTTCAGGATACCTCCGAATGGTTTAATAACCTAAGTATCCATAATAAATGCGAGAGGGAAATTTCCTTAAGCGAGATAATACTTCGTGGGTTTTATCCTGAGATTGCTTCTAATCAGGATGTTGATAGACAATTGTGGTGCGGGTCATATATAACGACATATTTAGAACGGGATATCAGGAATTTAGCTACCATAGGGGATATTAGCCATTTTGAAAGATTTTTAGTTATTTGTGCTACAAGAACCGGGCAAATCCTTAATGTATCAGAAATGGCACGAGATATTGGCATTAGTGTTCCGACAGCAAAAAGGTGGCTTTCCCTTTTAGAAACAGGCCATCAGATATACCTCCTTTATCCTTATTACAGAAATATAGGTAAACGATTGGTAAAAAGCCCTAAATTGTATTTTAACGACCCTGCCTTATGCTCCTATTTATTAGGCTTGCAGGAGACAAAAACATTAGTTAATCATCCATGTTTTGGAGCGTTATTTGAAACTATGGTTATCGGCGATTTCTTGAAAAGGTTCTTAAACGCTGGCCAAAAACCATCCCTTTATTATTTGCGTTCAAGGGATGGATTAGAGATAGATCTGGTGATTGAACAAGAAGGAAAATTGCATCTATTTGAAATAAAGAGCACTATGACCATTACCCCAAAACATGCGGTATCTTTAAGCAGACTGAGAGAGGAGTTGGGTTTGGATGTCGCTTCAGCAGGAATTATCTCCTGCTGCGAGGAGAATTTCGTCATTAAAGAAAATATTATCAACTATGGCTGGAAGAATGTATTAACTGTTTAGGAAGGGTTCAAGTGGTCGAGGGTAGGAAAGAGAAAGGGTTTGAGGGTCTAAGGGTCTGAGGGGTTGAGGGTAGAAAAGAGAGAAGGATTCTCTTTCTTTTCTTACCCTTGAACCCTTAAACCCTCGAACCCTTGAACCCTATTTATAAAAACTAACATGAACAACAAACAACAACTTGAAGAAATTGAGATAAGATTATTGCTTGATGGTGTTTACGAGGTTTGCGGCTATGATTTTCGCAGCTATGCCCTGGCATCTATTAAACGCAGGATACATAAATGCCTTGTTGATGAGCATCTTGAGACAATCACTGATTTGCAAAAAAAGGTGCTTCATGATAAAGCTGCAATGAAACGATTTCTGAACACCCTGACGATTAGTGTTACGGATATGTTTCGCGACCCGGCTTTCTTTTTAATCTTTCGACAACAGGTAGTTCCCTGGCTCAAGACATATCCCTTTATCCGTATCTGGGTGGCCGGGTGTGCTACGGGTGAGGAGGTATATTCCATATCCATCCTCCTCCAGGAAGAAGGGCTCAATAAGGTTAAAATCTATGCTACTGATGTGAACGAGGATGTGTTAACAAAAGCCAGGGAAGGCATTTATCCGATTAGCAAGATGAAGGAGTACACCGCCAATTATCAAAAGGCAGGGGGTATCTCCTCTTTTTCTGAGTACTATGTGGCTAAGTATGACCATGCTATTTTCAATAAATCCTTGCAGGAACATATTGTCTGGGCACACCATAACTTAGTCACCGATGCCTCATTCAATGAGTTTCATCTGATTTTATGCCGCAATGTGATGATATATTTTAACCAGCAGCTTCATGGACAGGTGCATAAGCTCTTGTATGACAGCTTGATTCCTCTTGGCATCCTTTGCCTTGGCACGAAAGAGTCCATTAGATTCACGCCATATCAAGACTGCTATGAGGCAGTAGATGAGAAGCAGAAGATATATAAGAAGGTCAAGTAGAAATCCACAGATTACACAGCGCAGCAGAGCCGCAACCAAATCCCAATCTAACGGTTGGAAAAGGAGGTTTATCGCTTTAACCACACCAAGGTATGTCTTTAAAACCTTCTCCCCTGGAAGTAGAAACACTCCCAGAGGACATACCT
>SBAY01000157.1 GCA_005239945.1 Nitrospira sp. | reverse complement strand
TCAAGAAAATACGAAAAGGAATAAGGAATATATATTTTTTCGTGCTTTTATACTTTCGTGATTTCGTGATTCTTATGGAATAAATTCACGAAACTCCAGCTTATCTATTCTCCCAATAATTCCTTTATCTTAGCCAGTAATTCTGCATCCTCAAAAGGCTTGGTCATATAGACATCTGCTCCTGTCTTCTCTCCCCACTCCTTATCAGTTTTCTGTCCTTTAGCGGTTAACATAATAATAGGTATATGCTTATATTGCTCATCAAATTTTAATAGTTGACATACCTGGTAGCCATTTTTTTTAGGCAGCATCACATCAAGAAGAATTAAATCAGGCTCTTCCTCTCTTGCTTTATTCAATCCCTCTAATCCATCATACGCAGTAATTACCTCATATCCTACCATTTCCAGCCTGATTTTTAGTGCCATAACTAAAAAAGGTTCATCATCTACAACTAATATTTTTTTCTTTGACATTTTCCTTCAACACTTCCTTTATGGTAGCAATTAGTTTTTCTGATTCAAATGGTTTAGTAATATATCCATCTGCCTTTAGTATCTGAATTCCAATTAACTTGTTACTCAATTTTGTCCGGGCAGTAAGAAAAATTACTTTAATCGCCTTAAATCTGGTATCCTCTTTAATCTTACGGCATACCTCCCAACCATTCATCTTAGGTAGCCAGGCATCTAAAAGTACCAGATCAGGCATTTCTTTATATACCTTATCTACTGCCTCTATGCCATTAGAGGCAGTAATTACTTTATAATTATTTATTTCTAATCTAATCTTAACTGCCTCAATAAGCTCCGGATCATCATCTACCACTAATATTTTGAACATGATGTATTCCCCTCCTCGCATCTTCTTCTGCTTTACTAACCAATTCCCTTTCAGTCGTTGCATCATCAGGGTAAGTAGCTACTCCTGAACTTATAATTACATCTTTATACTTACCTTCTTGAGTTAAAAATTCATGTTCTACGAATGCATTTAATATCCTATCTTTTAAGGTGAAGGCACCTTTTTTGTCTAATTCTGATAGAATGCCGATTACTTCATTCTTTTTAACTCTTGCAACTACATCAGGTTCCTTTCGGACGGTATCTTTGATTACATTTTCTACCTCTTCTAATATTCTATCTGCATCACTACCTTTAAAATCACTTAGATTATCTATATTTACTATAATTAATGACAAAAATAATTGATTTTGCAATGCCCAGGTAAATTTTTTATTCAAAGTATCTTTAAAAAATATATCTTCCTCATATTTAGGTAACGAGAAGGTAAAATTACTTCCTTTACCTTCTTCACTTTCTACCCAGATTTTACCACCATGCATTTCAATAATAGCTTTACAAATACTTAGTCCCAAACCAGAACCTCGTGTTTGTTGAGCAGCAGCAGGTAATTCAATCCGTTGAAATTTTTCAAATACCCGAGTCCAATCTGCTTTTGCTATACCTATACCTGTATCAATTACACTAATTTGGACTTGATTATTTACCATTTTACCTTCTATACTGACATTTCCAGATTCAGGAGTAAACTTAACAGCATTATCTATAAGATTTGTTAATACCTGTGCGATTTTATCTAAATCAGCGTATACAGTGGGTAAATCCGCAGGTAATAAATTTTTTATTGAAATATCTTTTCCTTTTGCCTGTCTCTGTAGTGATTTAGTTATCTCCTCTGAAACAGTATTTATATTAATCTCTTTACGATTTAATTCCATCCTGCCAGATTCTATCCTTGATAGGTCTAACATATTGTTAATTAATCGAGCTAAACGATTAATATTCTCATTAATGATGTTTAAAAACTCACCCTGGTCTTTATTAATCTTACCGGGAACCCCATCTATGATAAGTGAGACAAACTCTTTCATTGTAGTAAGAGGTGTGCGAAATTCATGCGAGACTGTTGATACGAATTCTGATTTCATTCTATTTAACTTTTCAAGTTCTTTATTAGCCCTTTCTAACCTCTCAGCCTTGATATTCGATTCCATTAATTCTACGCTTCTTTTACGAATAATATCTGCCAGATGCCCTGCTATGATAGCAATCCAGAAGAAAAATACTACCCGTACAATTACTGATGTCATGAAATATTCCACATCTCCAAACAAAGGAGTTTTAAGCTCTAAGATAGGTAGTGTTGGTAAAATCTCGAAGAACTCAAGAATAACAGTAGTGGCATATAAAATACTACTAAGTCCTGCAAAGGCAATACTTGCTCGCAATGATAGTAGTGCCCTTGCGGCAATAATGATTATAAAATAGATAAATATATCAAACCAACTACCTAAACCACCTGTAAAATGTACCCCTGCTGTAATAAGAAGTAAATCTACAATTAACTGGAAATAAGCAATAAATTTTAAACCTTTGCGCAGTCTAACCATAATCATATAAAATATATTAAGGACATATTCTATTAGAGGGAAAATTTCCGGGAAGCCAATTTGTACCTCACCGCGCTGGGCAGATAAAACAAATATAAGATATGGGAATGTAGCAGCTACCCATCTGATATTTATTAACTATTTTATCCGGTTAGCTAACTCTTCTTTTTCTACCTTATCAAACTCTTCCATAGCTAAAACTCCTTTTGTAACTAAATTATATTCCCAAGTTCTGACTTTGTCAATAAAAATTTTTAAATTTCCTTTACAAATTTTTTAAAATATGATATTATAAAAATGTAATGGGTGACTTCAATTCAGACATTAGACCATAGACTAAAGACTAAAGACTAAAGACTAAAGACTAAAGACTAAAGTCGTAAGCGGTTAGCCGGAAGCTTAAGCTTTTCAGTTTTTGAATGAGACAGGTGTTCATACATTATCTTTTTCTCCATCTGACCGCTGATGGCTGAAAGCTGAATGATCACCTTGACTCTTTGTCCATAATTCTTCTTATCCCTAAGTCTTTAGTCTTTAGTCTTTAGTCTTTAGTCTTTAATCTATGGTCTATGGTCTATGGTCTAATGTCTGAATTGAAGTAATTGGTAAAGGAATGAATATATGCAAATAGAAGATAGATTGACTAAAAAAAATAAAGAATTATTATCAGTAAAGGCTGATTTTTTATCCACTATTTCGCATGAGTTAAGAACACCTTTAACATCTATCAAAGCCTTTACTCAATTATTATTATCTGACCCTAATGGGAATCTTAAATCACGAGTAGAATATTTGAATATAATCAATAGTGAGGTTGATAGGTTGACTGCATTGATTAATAACCTGGATGACCTGACCATGATGGAAACAGGTAAAGAGGATGAAGAAAAAGATATTAGTAGTAGATGATGAGGAAAAAATTCGCCAGGCACTATTTGCTATTCTTACTAAAGAAGGCTACATAGTGACTACGGCTAAGAATGGGCAAGAGGCATTGGAGAAGCCAATCAGAGATTTTGAATTAATAATTACTGATTTAAAGATGCCTCAGATGGATGGGTTAGAGCTTTTAAAAAGGGCTAAAAAAATCTCACCTGATATAGTCGTGATTATGATTACTGCCTTTGGAACTCTTCAGACAGCAGTTGAAGCAATGAAACAAGGTGCTTATGATTATATCATCAAGCCTTTTGAATTAGATGAAATAACTATGGTTGTCTCAAAGGCACTTCAGGTACATAAAGAAATAAAAAAAGAGGCAAAGTTTGATGAAATTATTGGCAAAAGCCAGAAGATAAAAGAGGTACATGAACTAATTGAACAGGTAGCTAAAACCGATACTACTGTCCTGATTATAGGCGAGACAGGTACAGGTAAGGAATTGGTCGCAAAGGCAATACATCGATTAAGTCTTAGACAAGATAAACCTTTTATAGCGGTTAATTGTGTGGCATTGCCTGAAAATTTATTAGAGAGTGAATTGTTTGGGCATGAAAAGGGGGCATTTACTGGTGCAATAAACCAACGACCTGGTAGATTTGAACTTGCTCATACAGGAACTATATTTTTGGATGAGGTTGGTGAAATAAGTATACCAATAGAGATTAAATTACTCCGGGTATTGCAAGAAAGGGAGTTTGAACGGGTTGGAGGAACTAAAACTATTAAGGTAGATGTGAGGATTATTGCCGCTACTAATCGTGATTTAGAAAAGGCTGTCAAGGAAGGAAAATATAGAGAAGAATTATACTATCGTCTGAATGTTGTCCCAATATTTCTTCCCTCTTTGAAAGAAAGAAAGGATGATATTCCTATCTTATTAGAGCATTTTTTAAATATATTTAATACCCGCACAAATAAAAATATACTCGAGATTACAAAAGATGCACAAGAATTATTGATTTCATATGATTGGCCTGGAAATATTCGACAACTTGAGAATGTAGTAGAGAGAATGGTGGTATTGGCTAAAGGTGATAAGATAGATATTGAGGATGTTCCTAATAACATAATTAAAGCAAGAGAAAAGAAGTTATCATTTAAAGAGTCAGTATATCAGGCAAAGGCACAAATTGAGCGGGAATTGTTGATTAAAGTGCTACAGGAAGTAGGCAATAACCGCACAAAAGCCGCCAGACTCCTTGAGGTAGACCGCAAAACACTACAGAAGAAAATTAAAGAGTATGGTTTGTAACAAACCCATCTTAATTTCATATTGAAGAAAATTGAAAATTGGTGTCAGGTCTAATTTTACTTGTTGATTTCTACCCACACCTTTTCCCATTTTTCTCCTTTTCCCAAAAAGGGGACTTGACATCATTTTTCTTTTTCAACAAGCAATCCTGCTTGATTGATTTTATAATACAAGCACTTTTTATAAGCAGATTCCAATAACCCAGGACCTAACGCCTTATGAACATCAATTGCTATTCCAATAACTTTAGTAGCTACTTTATTTTCTGTCATATTCCTCTGTATTCTCTGTGGTTAATCTTCCTTTACGCATAAGCAAGAGCCATTCCCGGCTCTTTTAGTTCATAATATATGCCTTGTGGTGCGACAACATTTTCAGAGGCATCAAGCATCTCTATAGAGACAACCCTTCCATCCTTCCCATAATCAATAATAACTCCTTCACGAATTTCCTCACTCTCCTTAATCTTTTCCTCCCTCAATATCAAACTTAATGTATCTGTCTCCTGGTCATAGATAACTCTCATTTTAGACCTCCATTAGCCAATATTTCTCAAATTTAGATGTCTTATAAACCGTAATAACATAAAAAATGCCTTTCTTTTCCTTCCCGATTATTCGAAGAAGCATCTCTTTATTCTCATAATAATCTATATATTTCCCCTGGACAATAACCTTTTCCTTTTTTGATAAGATTTTTTGTTGAAGATTCTTAACCATATTAGCTACAGTTTGCTTATCTATTTGACGCCTTTGCATCTCAAATATTGCGTGTTCTGAAAAAACAACATTCATCTTCATCTCCTGATTTCTTGAATGCCATCTTAAAAAATTAGGTTAGGGGCAAACCGTGAATGTAGAATTAAAAAGAATCTGCCTTCTACATTCGCGGTTTGCCCCCCTTATCGCCTCATTTTGGTCTTCCTCTCCCATTTCTTAAAGTTAAGCCTGCTGACTCTTACTTAATTCCCTTACTTATTTTGACATACTTGTTGTTTAACTCCCAAGATACCATTATGTTACGAGCTGTTTATTGCTAACTGATGTTACCAGTTAATTCCACTTTCGAGATCTGGTATAATACTTTTATCATCTAAAACGGATGTTCCGCCAGCATTTTTGGGTTAAGATGTTGTTAAGTAAAGAGTTGCGTTGATTTCTATCTGAAGATGTAGCCACTAAAAAGTTTGATA
>SBAY01000203.1 GCA_005239945.1 Nitrospira sp. | reverse complement strand
TGCGTGGGATTTGGTGCTGAGATGGTTGCTAACCTTTACTCAGACCAGACTTTCACTGATAAGAACTAATAAACTTGCTCGGCACACTCATTTTTACCTCCTTATACTGAAAGCTGATATCTGACGGTTGACAACTTACTCATTCCCTTTCAATCTCTTTCGTTAAGATAATAGCCTCAGCGATTTCTTTCATAGATTTTCGCATATTCATTGCCTGTTTCTGTATTCTTTTATAAGCCTCTTCTTCTGAAAACCTTTGTTCTTTCATCAATATTCCCTTTGCCTTCTCGATTACCTTGCGCGTCTCCAATTCCTCTTGAATGAGTTTAGTTTTAACTATTAAATTTGTATTTTCAATGGCTATAGCGGCTTGATTTGCCACCGTAGTCAGAGTAGTAATTTCGCTTTTAGTGAATTTATGTGGCATAGAGGTATAACTCATCAGGACACCAATTACCCTGTCTTTAACACATAAAGGCACACAGAGCATAGAAACCAACCCCTCTTTTTTAGCCATTTCCTTATATTTATATCCTTTTTCCTTAGTTACATCAAGCACTGCTTGAGGTTGATTTTTCAAAACTACCTGTCCTGCAATCCCTTCTCCTATTTTTAGATTGGGTTTTTGGGTATATCCCTCACAAAATTCCTCACTCAAGAAATGTGTAGCTCTAATAGATAGCTCTTGTTTTTCTTCATCTAAAAGGGCTAAAGAACATATTCTAGAGCCCATTATCTCTCCTGTGAGAGTGGTGATAAGACGAAGGATGTCTTCTAAATAAAGATTAGAGACAACCGCCTCACTTACTTTAGAAATCGCTTTAAGTTGTTGAGCATAGGATAGTTTTGATTTACCTGGCATTTTACACTCTTTTCCTCACCTGCCTAATTTTATCATAAAGTAATGGTAGTGTCAAGAAAAAATTTGCCATAACTTCAATTCAGACATTAGACCATAGACATCAGACATTAGACCTTTCAATTTTTAGTCTATGGCCTATAGTCTAAAGTCTTATGTTTGAATTGGAGCACTTCCACAAAAAACCCGCAAGAACCGAAAAATCTGATGTCTAAAGTCTGAAGTCTAATGTCTGAATTGAAGGTCTTCCCAAAAAAATACTTGACAAAAATTTAATCCTATGTTATTATTATAATCAAGCTAATACAATGAAGTATTAGAGAAAAAATTAAAAGTAAAAGACAAAGGTGTCTATGAGAAGAAAGTTCAGAAAGACACCTTTTTTTTAGGTGGTGAAGGACTTAACTTACATTAAGGAGGAAAGAAAAAATGAATTTACAACAACCAAATGCTAATGAGGCTACAAGAACTTCCAATCGTTCGCGGAGTGTTGTCCCTTCAAGCGGTTTATGTACTCGATGTGTAGATGGTTGCCGAGGTAATTGTGAGATTTTTCAGGCAACTTTTCGTGGTCGTGAGGTCATCTATCCAGGACCTTTTGGCGAGATAACGGCTGGTGGAGATAAAAATTATCCCCTGGATTACTCACACCTGAATATCCAGGGTTATGCCCTTGGTGCTAAAGGTCTTCCAAAAGGTGTAGAAGGTAATCCTGATACCGCTACCTTCCCTGCAGTCAACACAGAAACTGATTATGGTTGGGATATTAAGGTTAAAATGAGGGTGCCTATTTTTACTGGTGCACTTGGCTCGACTGAGATTGCTCGCAAGAACTGGGAACACTTTGCAGTAGGTGCGGCTATCTCTGGTGTTACTTTAGTCTGTGGAGAGAATGTCTGTGGGATTAACCCTCAATTAGAGCTTGATTCAAACAAGAAGATAAAAAATGCCCCGGATATGGACCGCAGGATTGAAACCTACAAACGGTATCATCAGGGCTATGGCGAGATATTGGTTCAGATGAATGTGGAAGATACACGGCTTGGTGTAGCTGAATATGTTCATGCAAAACACGGTTTACAAACCATTGAATTAAAATGGGGACAGGGTGCCAAGTGTATCGGTGGTGAAATCAAGGTAAAAAGTTTAGAGCGAGCATAAGAGTTACAAAAGCGTGGATATATTGTTACACCAGACCCATCTGACCCTGTAGTTCAGCAGGCATTCAAGGATACAGCTATTAAGGAATTTGAGCGACACAGCCGACTTGGATTTATCAGCGAAGAGGAGTTCTATGCCGAGGTTGAGCGGTTACGCAAGATAGGTTTCAAGCGTATCACACTTAAGACTGGTGCTTACGGTTTGCGGGAATTGGCTATGGCAATAAAATGGGGCTCTAAAGCTAAGATTGATTTGCTCACCATCGATGGTGCCTCAGGTGGTACCAGAATGAGTCCATGGCGAATGATGGAAGAGTGGGGTATGCCTTCTCTTTATCTGCATGCCGCGGCTTATGAATTCTGCAAAAAATTAGCTGATAGAGGTGAACGAGTACCTGATATTGCCTTTGCTGGTGGATTTTCCAGCGAAGATGGTGTTTTCAAAGCATTAGCCCTGGGTGCTCCCTTTACAAAGGCTGTCTGTATGGGACGGGCACTTATGATTCCAGGTATGGTAGGCAAAAATATCGCTAAATGGATTGAGGAAGATGATCTGCCAAAGACGGTCCATGAGTACGGTACCACTATTGAAGAGATATTTGTTTGCTATGAAGAGGTGGCTAACATCGTCGGCAAAGACGAGATGAAGAAGATTCCACTTGGTGCTCTCGGCATCTATAGTTACAGCCAAAAGATCAAGATTGGACTTCAACAACTTATGGCAGGTGCAAGATGCTTCGATATTGCCTCAATCACCAGGCGGGAGCTTATGTCATTAACCGAAGAATGCGCCAAAGTAACCGGTATTCCATATTTGATGGATGCCTATCGTCAAGAGGCGGAGGCGATTTTACAAGGATAAACAATGGTTCATGCCATTTGATTTTAGTGGGGTAGGTGGGAACACACCCCCTACCCCACTCTGTAATGCTTCAGTTATCAGTTAATACCAAATGAAATTTTGGATTTTGGATTTTGGATTGAGGAATCTTAATATCCTTAATCCAAAATCGAAAATCCAAAATTGTAATCGTAATCTGATAACTGATGGCTTACCAACCGGTAACTG
>SBAY01000334.1 GCA_005239945.1 Nitrospira sp. | reverse complement strand
TTCCTCACCTATACCTTGCACAAATTTATCGATTCCAACTATCTCTGCAAGCTCACTAATTATATCAGGTCTATCGGCTAATGTCTGTGGCATCAATCTTACCCCCCTCTTTAAATTCCTCAGGATGAATATACAACCCTGTCTCGATCAATTCCAATAAATCATTCCCGAGCTCTTCACTACCTATTTTCTTCACTAACTCTTTAATTACCTCTCCAGAGGTAAAAAGAATCAAACCATAATTTTCTGGTATAACCTCTAACTTATTTAATTATTCAAAGAATTCCATTGATAATTCTGGTAATGCCATCTTTCATTAACGCCTCGCCGAAGTTCAATAAAAAACCAGGGTTACAATTTGTAAGTTTTAGATATGTCAAAAGTTGTTTTTTATGGACATTAGCAATTGATTCTATTGACTTCAGTTCAAGAATTACTTTATTTTCAATCACAATATCAGCTCGAAATCCTTCGTCAAATTTTATTCCTCGATATTCAATTGAAATGGATACCTGTCGGTCAATCGACAGACTGTGTGAAAAGTTAATTTTGTCATCCTTTGACTACAATATCCAGTGCTTAAATAAGATAAAATGACTACATTTTGTGGTATTAATATTCGATTTTAGGGTTTTCACACAATCAATCGACAGACCTCATCTTTTAAGCTCATGAGCAAGTATTACCTCATAAATGGTTTCAAGAAGACCTGGACCAGGTTCACGATGAATCGTAATGGCTGAATTAACAACAATTTTCCCAATTTCATTTTCATTCATCTTTGTGTCTTTGTGAGAGATTTATCCTACTTTATTACCCCAATCTTACCTTTCTTGGTTAAACCCTGCCATTCTAAAAGATAGATGTAAATCCCAGAGGCAACATATTCATTATCCTTGTTTTTCAAGTTCCATTCAATCGTATTTGAGGCGGAAAGCGGTTCAGCCTCATAGACTAACTCACCGGCTATATTGAATATCCTGAGTTTAATGTATGCATTATTTGGAACATTACCAAATTTCGCTGTCTGTCCTTTTCGAACAGGGTTTGGATAGACAGAGGTGCTATCGAAGTTAGTAAATACCAATGGCACCTTAATAATTAAATCCTCAGGTGATTCTACATCTCCTACCACTTGCCCTATCTCTTGAGTAGGAGCTTTTTCAACAAACATTGTCTCGCGGTTTTCCACCTCGTCGAAGTCAAAACCAATTTGAGAGGAATTACCGCAAGCAATCACCATAAATTTTACCGTAGCGAATAATCCGCCATTTCCTGTCTCTGGTGTCCCAACTACTACGGCATAATCGATCTTACCGGCTGAGTTATCTACCTCATTCTTAAGTACCGCAGATAGTGGACCTTCTAATTGTGGAAAATCGCCTGGCTGAATTTGAATTCCATCGATGCCTGTATTTGCATCTACTACCCGTAATACCTGTGGATTAAAGGATAGGTGAATCTCACCACCTAAATAATTCTCTGCCTTACTAATATTTATCTCAAGCTCTAATATATCTCCAATACGCAAATCGTCAAGATTTACTCCTTCGGCTGGCTTAAGATTAAATGATAATTTTAACTCTCCAGAGGTTGTTCTTTTAGCTTTAATTTTAGCTGAGCCTGGAGCTGGTTTCGGCACTGAACTTCTCTGTGGTTGTATTTGTCCGAAATTCCTACTGTAGACCGTAAAATCCCATTCATTAACATCTGTATCATGATTGAAATCCCCCTCTCTATGCACTGGCCAATTACTCCAAGGCGCAGAGTTACCTTCATAATCACCAAAGGCATCGACAAAACCAGGCCAATCACCAATATTTACCTGAGTATCATTATTTACATCACCGGCTAATAGTGTCATTGTCCCAATGTTTGTGGTATTCTCAACCTGTGTAGGACTAATACAGACATTAGTTTTAGTAGCGGGTGATGCACCCCAGGTATCAAAGGTAAGGGTATAGGTTCCAACAGGTATATTCTGAAAGATAAAGTAAGAATTGGCATTAGTCATAGTTGTTGTCCCAAGTTCTATGATTCTGACTTGAATATCCGTTGTTGTTGTGACTGCTGATGTCTCTGTGCCTAAATCAAGCAGGCAAAAACCAGCGATATTACCAAACCGGCGCAATGACTGGGCGGTAAAAGTTTGCGGCGACCCGCTTAACCCGGTGGACAGGGCATGAATGATATAGGTTCCTGGTGGTTCTGTGCCTAAGGTAAGCAGGGATGCGGCTGTCCCATAAATATTGGTTGTGGTATTAGTTGAAGAGAGAGAGTGACCGGTTGCACCCGAAGGGAATGAGCTAATTTGCCAATTTACCCCCACATTAGGGCACGGATTGTTATATTTATCTGTTACCTTAGCTATAAATGGGTTTTTTAGGGACTCGGCACATGTTCCCACCTGACCACTCCCTGAAACATAACTCAAGGTAGTGGGCGTCCCAGGGAAAATGAACACCGCTGTAGTCCCAATACCCCCAAGATACTCACCTTGAATAGTGTATGTCCCAATGTATTTTGCCAGAAAGGTATTAGTTGTCCATGAACCACCACCGTTAGAGGTAAAGGTAGTAGAGCCGGTTACTTCAACGCTTGAACTTCCACAAACAATATAACACCTATAAACATTTGTTTCATCGGCACGCATTCTCCAATTTTTGGGTTCAATCTCGATAGTTCCAAATACTTGATAGAGTGCCTCTTGTATGGTAAATGGAATTGTCTGGTCCTGAATATTGATTAATATGGTGTTGCGGTTATGTTGTGTATCGAAATCAAATACCACGCTTGATGTCCCATCTGCCTTTGCCCTGAATTCTATGGTGCAAAGGACCCCTGAACCCGTAGCAGATGCTGGATATGGATATAACCCTACTGAATAGTTGATTTGCCCTGTACCGCTACCGGTAACAGTATAGGTATTTGCCATTACTGCACCGCCCGGTGGAAATGTCCCGGTGCCAATTTTCACTACCTCCAGGACAGCCGAATTAAAGGTAAGATAAACTCCTGCAGTTGCTAATTGTTGAACATTCTCTATCCCTACCTGGCAGGTAAATGTTGCGCCCACAGGAACATTCTTGGTAGCCGGGGTAATCTTTAAGATAGTTGATGTCCGGATGACAAAATATGCCATCGCATTGGTAGCAGTCATCACACTATAAGCAATAATAGTCGTTGTCCCTATCGGCTGATTATTAACGGTAAAGACAATCTCAAATGCACCTGTGCCAGTAGTACTGCCCGTAGTAATAGTTGGAGTATTGCCAAATTGAATCATGACTAATTCCGTCACCCCAAAACCATTACCTGCTACTGTTACCACAGTCCCAACACTGCCTCTATACGGTGAGACAAGTATAATATTAGGCAGGATATTAAAATTAGCATAACCCCTGGCGCCGGAATTGAGCCCCCTAACGACAATAGTGGTTCTCCCATAAGGCTGGGTATTAATCGTAAAGCAGGCACTAAAGCTACCATAGGCAGTAGAGGATGTTTGTTGAATATTGGCTTTTGTCCCAAAATCTATCAGGACTGATTCCATTGCCCCAAATCCATTGCCTGCAACTGTTACAATACTACCTACTGTGCCCATAGAAGGAGTTACAAAGATAATATTAGGTAGGATACGGAATATATTATAAGCGGCTGCACCGGAGTTACATCCAAAGGCAGCAATAGTAGTAGTCCCATAAGGTTGAGTAGTAACATTAAAAGTAGCAACAAAATTAC
>SBAY01000353.1 GCA_005239945.1 Nitrospira sp. | reverse complement strand
TTCCCTTGACCCCTCGACCCCTTAACCCCTTGAACCCTTTTTACATTTTGATTTCAACCTCGGATATTTGCTTAAATTTTTTCATTTTGCAGAAGGCTAATTTTGTCTGGTTCATAATGTCCTAATTTATTTTGCCAGGCAATAAAATAGCCTGCTACCATCTGCGGGATTAACCCGAGGAGAAATAACATCAACGATAAAGATAGCCCATATTCCTTACTTACCCCTAAGGAAGAGTATAATAATATGGTGGTATAATCCCTTGTGCCAATACCCATAATTGAGATAGGTAAAATCTCAACCGCATTAATCACCGGAACAAGAAGGATAAAATAGATTAATTTTATATCCATTCCCAGTGATAAGCCATAAATAAATCCTCGAATACTAACCAATATCCAGCTTGATAATGATAAAACAAGGATATTCAAGAGTGGGAGTTGATTTTCTAATATCGTGGTCAGACTAAGATAAAATGTACTGACATTCGAACTGAATTTCTCACGAACCGGACGAGGAACCACCATTTGATAAAAGAGTTTAAGTATTTGCTTTGTCCATTTTTGCTTAAGATTGCTAATAAAAAATAATAGAAAAATGGTGATACAAGCCAAAAAGAGCAGAAGATGAAAAACCTCTCCCTTGAATTTTTGATGAATAAGGAAGATAAGTAATCCTATCGATGCCAGGCCAAAGAGTGCCATTACCTCCATAAATCTATCAATCACCCAGATAGCGAATGACTTTGTCATCGAAAGTTTTGTTTTCTGTTTAATGGTATAAACGCGGACTAAATCCCCTATTCTACCTGGGGTTACCGACCCAAAAGGCATACCCATTAAGTAGATAATGAAACAATCTTTAAGTTTAATATGGCCCATCAGGGATATTAGCCTCTTTAATTTCAAAGACCGACTTAATACCTCAAGGGCTAATAAAATAAAACCTATAAAAATAAAGTAAAATTTGACCTTTTGAAGGATTTCAAAAAGTTTCCTTATGTCTATACTTCTGATAATAGTCAGAAATAATAATATCCCGCAGATAAAAAGAATGATTTTTATAATCTTCATTTAAGATAGTCCTTAATATGTCCTAATAATGAACTTGCACCTCTAAACAGGAGTTTAATATCATAAATACTTCTTGAGGTAAGTAAGGATTTGAATATAAATAACGGATGAAGGTGAAGTCGCCAGATAGTATTACACCATTTTTCTGCATCGATGGGAGTTTTAAGTATTGGTTTGGCTAACCCATATTTCTCATAATCATAAGGGTCAATATCAAACCAGTTATACCTGAGGGCGTCATTAAATAAAGGTGTACCTGGATAAGAGCTAATAATATTAGCTTCTAATGAATCACCGCAGTGGGTTTTATAGAGCAATAATTCTTTACCTACACGATAGGTTTGTTTAACATCTTCTTCGGATTCCCATGGATAGCCGACCATAATCGTGACCATTACCCTTAACCCAAAATCTTTGGCATTTTTAATTCCACGCCTTATCTCTTCAACCCTGGCTGACTTGCCCAATCTTCTTAAAGAATGGTCATTTCCTGATTCTAATCCTATTTTTAGTAACCGAAAGCCTGTTTTCTTAAGGGTTTTACATACATCCTTGTCTAATAAACAATCAGCCCGGGCATTTGAAGAAAGAATCACTTTACCAATCAAGTCTTGTTTTTTCATCTGCTGATAAAATTCCTCTACCCACTCTTTATTCCAGATGGCACCTGCTTCGTTATCATCGAATACCTCTTTGACACCATAGTGTTCAACCAATAGTTTAATTTCATTGACCACCTTAGCCGGTGAGCGAAGTCTCGCCGTACACCTCCAGAAGGCAAACTGCCAGATACAAAATCTACAAACTGCCTTTCCTTTAACCCCTCGACAACCTCTACCACTAAGTATATAGGCACAAGGATGCTGTAAATACGCCTCACCATAAATATGCCATTTGGTTAAGTCCCTATCAATGTTCGGAAGTGAGTCCAAATCGGCAATCAATTCAAATTCACCTGTATTTTTTATCTCCTCTCCATCCCGAAAATAAACCCCTTTGGGTAAATCACCTTTACCCTCCAAACAGTTAACCAATTTAGATAGACTGTTATCATAATCACCACCGGTGATGACAAAATCCACTTTGGACTTTTTCATTGACTCATCCGGAAAAAAAGAAATATGGTCACCAGCCAGGGCATATCTTCTCTGCGGGTATTTCACCTTCTCCTTATTGATGTATTCCCAATGCCTGCGAATTATAGGCACCTTTGTCTCCATGAAAACCAACTCCGGCGAAAAATCATTTAATTGTTTGTCAAACTCCTCCCAGCCCAATCGTTCGTTTATACCATCCAGATATAATACCTCATGCCCATTGACTTTAAGTAAAGTCGCCGCTTGTGCCATGACTAATGGGTATATTTTAATCTTTTCCGAATGCGTATAGATAAAAACCCTATTCTGACTCAAAAGCGGTATTTTACCCTCAAAATTAAACGGTGGATAAACAACAGCTACTTTCACTCAATCTTACCTCCTCGTATAATTAAAAATTATGAATTAAAAATTAAAAATTGAGGAAAGAGAAAAGAATTTATGATTCTTAATACATATATTTCTCCCTTTTTTAATTTTTAATTCATAATTTTTAATTACTCAACCTCCTAATTCTTTTACTATCCTAACATTAATTTCGCAAGAAGGAGATTTGTACCTTCTTGTCATTATGCTTACCAGTCCAAAACCTAACCCCAATCCATAGGAAAGATGAAGCAAGAAAAATAAAAACGGGATGGAGAAAAGGTATTTTATATTGCCTTCCTGGTATATAATTCGACCCGAGAAGAATAAATTTAGTAATCCATAAGCCACTGCAGGTAAATACCAAAACCAGGGCGAATGAATAAATAAAAGTGAAAATAGATAGATAACAAACAGGAATGGGATGGTATGCGGGATATCTTTTATTGTGGGGCTAATAAAATTTTGTTTTACCCGACCACGGCCATAGTAGAAAATAGATTTAATAAAATCTTGCAGCCTCCGATGACGCTCTCGATAGACAACCGTCTTAGGGTTATAAACTAATCTATAGCCTTTTTTCTTGAGGCGATGGAGAAACTCATTTTCTTCATTGGGATAGAGTGATTCGTTTAATCCACCTTCCTTTAAAAATATCTCCTTACGCATACTTAGATTGCACATAATCAAGTCCTTTTCAGTAGCCTCTTTTGGCTGATTTCCAGTTACACACCACCTGGCCACAGTATTAAATGTTCCAAAACAGGATTTAAGAATCAAGTCCAATTCTTTTGGTAATTCCTTTTCTGTAGGTTTCATCAGGCATGGTCCGCCAACTACGGCCACATTAGCCTCCTTATAAAATTCCAGCACACTGTTAAACAATTGCCCAATAGGCTCTGAGTCATCATCAAGGAAGAAGATAATTTCACCCCTGGCAATACTAACCGCCTTATTTCTTTGAATTGACGGTTGTCGGCCTTCGACAACAATTATTTCCCAATGAGCAGAGTCATACTCTATATTTTTCAAGGTTTCAAGTGCCTTTATTTCGGCATCTGGTTTTACTGGAATAATAACACTAAAAGTAGTCATCATAGTTCCTTCTCCCTCAATACCTCTACTATTCCCGTAACTTCATCTACCACTATCCGAAAGTCTTCGATGATAATTTCCCCGCCGCTTGAGATACCTTTGGGATAGAAGGTGATTGATTCGATTTCTGTTTTAAAGTCAATCTCCTCTGGTATAAAAAGGGTTTTTCCCTCCCTGCCATTTAACCGAACATAACTATCGTCCTCTTTTTTGGTAAGCCAACAGGATTTTTTCTCGAAATTTACCTGGTAATTAGTCCCATGCACCACTGCCTGTCTTCGGGCGTAGTTAAGGAGTGCCGATACCTGTTGGACAGTTGACCTCACCTTTATATTGGTTAGAACCCTACCCAGGTTAGGCAAAACCAGGGCATAAATTGTAGCAATTATAGTCACGACGGCAATTAATTCTATTAATGTAAATCCTTTTTTATTCATAGTAATTCAGAGAGTATCTTTTTTCATTCGCCTGATACGAATAGCATTTGGTGTAATAACAGTAAAAGATTGAGTTATCTCTGCAATATGCATGGTAATTGCAGAGGCAACAATTTTTCCCTTAGTTTCTGGTAATAACCCTGATAGTCGAATAAGAACAACCCCTGAAACAATACGGGATTGGCGAAACACCAATTCCCCAAAATCCTTGTCAGCCGTTAACAATACTGCCTTTTTCTGATTCGCTATGTTGAGTACGGTCTCATCAGAAATTCCAGGTTCCATTTCTGCGACATACCATACGAAATAATTCTCCTTCCTGAGACAATCTACAATTTGCCGATCTACGTTTTCATCAACCAGGAAGTTCATGCCGCTACCGCCTCATTAATGGGATAGATTACATCGGCTTTTAGAACCTCACCGGCAAATCCAATTGCAGACCGAATAGCCTTTTCAGTTAATCGCGGATGGGCATCAAGAATTTGTTCAACCGTTTCGCCTGCAGCAAGCTTTTCCATAATACTCTCTACAGTAATACGGGTCCCCGCAATCACTGGTTTCCCCATCATGATTGATGGACTTGATTGTATAAATTCTCTTTGCATCTTCTTTACCTCCTGGTGAAATTCACCTTTTCCTTAACCTAAACTAAATTTACATATTTATCTTACATCACTTAAAATCTTACCATCTTCCATTATAATTTTCCCACCAACTATTGTCATAACAGCTTTTCCTTGTAATTTCCAGCCGTCAAATGGGCAATTGCGTGCCTTTGATTCAAACTTATTGACATCCACGACCCATTCTTTTTCTGGGTCAATTATGGTTATATCCGCTTTTCCCCCTACCGTTAATGTTCCTGCCTCTAACCCCAAAACTTTCGCCGGGTTTATAGTCATTTTGGCAATCGCCTCGCCTAATGAAAGAATACCCGTATGAACTAATTCGGTTAAGACCAATCCCAGTGAGGTTTCAAGGCCTATAATTCCAAACGGTGCCTTAATCCAGTCAGTTGCCTTTTCAAAAGGTGTATGCGGGGCATGGTCAGAGGCAATAACATCTATGGTACCATCCGTTAGCCCTTGTTTAATTGTCTCTACATCCTCTTGTGAGCGTAACGGTGGATTCATTTTGGTATTGGTATCCTGGATTTTTACCGCTTCATCGGTCAAACTGAAATGATGCGGGCAAACCTCACCAGTAACCCTTACCCCTTTTTTCTTAGCCTTCCGAATTAATTCTACGCTCCTTTTAGTGCTGATGTGAGCAATATGGAGTCTGCCACCGGTAATTTCGGCTAACTCTAAATTCCGTGCTACCATTACCTCCTCAGCGGTTTTAAGAATACCCGGTAATTTTAAGGCAGTCGCATAATATCCTTCATTCATCACCCCACCATTAGAGAGAGTTGTATCTTCACAATGTGAAATAAACGGTATCCCGAATTCCTTCGCCAGTTCCAATATTCTTTGTGCAAACTTAAGATTCATTATCGGGTAACCGTCATCGGAGATGGCCACAATGCCAGCATTAATTAACCCTTCAACATCTACTGGTTCTTCATGTCTCATTCCAATTGACACCGCACCAATGGGAACAACACTAACTACTCCCTCAGGGTTATCCAAAATATAACGCACCAGGGAGGGATTATCGACGGGAGGGTTAGTATTGGGCATACAGGCAATGGTTGTAAAACCCCCGGCCGCGGCGGCTCTTGTTCCCGTAGCAATGGTTTCTTTCTCCTCCTGCCCTGGTGTGCGTAAATGGGTATGAATATCAATCAGTCCTGGGATAACGATTTTCCCTCTAGCATCGATTATTTTAAGATTTTGGATTTTGGATTTTGGATTTTGGATTTTTTCGTCAATTTCTTTAATTTTCCCATCTATAATGAGCACATCCGCGATTTTGTCCAGACCGCTATTGGTATCAATCACCCTACCGTTTTTAATCAATATATTCATTTTATACCATTTTGAGGGGGAAAACTTTTTGAAAGTGGTTTAAAACCACACAAGTTTTCCCCCTCAAACTCCCCTTTTCCAAAACTTTTTAATCACAAGGGTATAGATTTTAGTTACCCAAGAAATGGGTAACTAAAATCTATACCCTTGTGATTAAAAAGTTTT
>SBAY01000349.1 GCA_005239945.1 Nitrospira sp. | reverse complement strand
GGGTGGGGTAGCGGGGGTCTCCTTTTTATCCATTGCTGTAATTTCATACTTTTTCCCTAAAATTTCATATTTCTGATGTGGGGGAGCAAGAAACAAAATTATAGATACACCTGCATAACCAATGAGGAGGCAAACAATTACAACTAAAACCTTGTTTAAGAAAATAATCCTTTGTTGTTCCATTATTTTTACCTGATTATTTTGGATTTTGGATTGCGGATTGAAGAAATCCAAAATCGAAAATCGAAAATCCAAAATTTCATCACCCTTCAACCATAAAACTGGAAATAATTATCCCTACCCTTAATTTATTATCCTCCTGAACGAATATATTTAGATAAGGTATCGAATATAATTTATTAGCTGTTTTAAGGGCATATAAAAATTTAGTCAAACCTTCAGGATTGGTTTGTAAATTTAGCATAACAAATAGCTGTTCATACCTTCCTGTTTTCTTTGCTTTCAGAATATTTTGGTTGATAATATTAACCCTGGTGTTTTTAGATATTGTTTCGAGGTTACCTAACAACTCACTTGTCGCTATTAATGGAGTTGAACTTACATAAAGGCTATCTTTTATTCTTTTTAACTCATTTTTCAGGACTAAGGTTTTTCGGTGGTATTCATTTTTATTTAAAAGGAGTGCCTGATATTTTTCAAGTTGGATTTGTTTTTGCTGAAGGTCGTTATTTATTTGCCGATACCTTTTCAACTTCGGATTAGCCCATCCAAATATGTATAATGTTAGTATTGCCGCGACTATTATTGAGAGAGTAATCGTCTTGTTTTGTTTCCTCATTTTATTACCTGGTTGTTCAGGTTGTTTAGGCTATAGGCTGTAGATTGTTAGCTATTGAGTATTGATGACCCAAAATCTTCTCATTTTCCATGTTTTTGAGTCGTAATCAAAACCGTGGTTATCAAATCCCTGAGTTTCATATCATCTCACATACTTCTGCCCTACAGTCTAAATGCCTACAACCTTTTCAAGATTGATGTTAGGGGTTAGTTGTTTTTCCCCTTCCTTGATGGGAGGGAATTGAGGGGAGGGTGATAATCTTCCCCCATCTCCCCTCACCCTACCCTCTCCCACAAGGGGAGAGGGGGAAATTTTTACCCACGAATTCAATCTTGAAGAGGCACTACAGTCTATCTACCTGAACGGTTACATTATCTGAATAAGCGTAGGAAGGCTGAAGGTAGGGAGGAAGCATAGAGCACGGAGTTCGAAGATCGGAGTCTTTTCTCCGTGCTCCGTGCTCCGTGCTCTATGCTTTCTCCCTACTCCCCATACATTTGTGCCTGGTTTCCACCTTGACTCTTTGCCTTTTGGATTACTTTTTCAATCTTGTCCATTAATTCTTTTTCACTCAGACCATCATCTGGGGAGGTAACTATTCCAATACTTACAGTTACCGGTAAAGCCGCACTACCAATAGGAAATCTATATGAACTAATAAGATTACATAGACGTTTACCAACTATTAATGCCTTTTCTTTTTCCGTATTAGCCAACACCAGGACAATTTCATCTCCACCATACCGGACGGCTATATCTATCTTTCTGGCATCCTTTTTGATAATATTAGCTATTTCGACTAATATTCGATTTCCGACCTGATGTCCATAGATAGTATTCATAGATTTAAAGTGGTCAATATCGAGCATTAATATAGAAAGCGGTTGGTTATGTCGTTGGGCACGAGATATTTCTTCATTTATTCTATCCTTGAAATAGGTAAAATTATAAAGATTTGTCAATCCAT
The DNA here is from genome assembly GCA_005239945.1 of Nitrospira sp. Lineage (GTDB taxonomy): Bacteria > UBA9089 > CG2-30-40-21 > CG2-30-40-21 > SBAY01 > SBAY01. The sequence continues at coordinate 4,575 of SBAY01000349.1, read as the reverse complement.
CGATTATTGACAGATAGGAGATTTTTTCATACAACTGGGCATTAGCAATAGAGATAGCCATCAAATTAGCCGCTATTAGAAGAATCACATATTTGGTCAGGTTTATACTGAAGTCTTTTTCTAATTCCTTTATTTCGAGGAGGGCAATGGTCACATTATGTTTTTTTAGAGGGAAGCAAAGAAGTACCCCACTCCCATTCCCCTCAATATTAGTAATTTCTTCTTTATGAATGTCTCGAGCTAAGAAAGGCTCACCGCTTTTTATCACCTCATTCAGAATTTCCTCTTCTATTCCTTCTATCGTTTCATCACAACCTTTAGCCCTTAGTATTTTTAACTCGTTTTCTTTATCCGGGTCCATGAGAACAAGTCTATAAGTTTTAGCTCCTACAAAGTTGACGAGCATCTTTTTCTCGATAGCCGCTAAAACATCGTCTAATTTATGTGATATAGCTAACTCCGAACTAAAATCGAATAGAGTTGACAACTGCATCATCTTTTCATTCAATATTTCCTGGTCTTTCTTTATTAATTCCCTTTGTTCAGAAGCAATCTCATGCTCTTTGACCCTTTCAATAGCAACAGCTACAAGATTAATAAGTTTTTGTAACTCATTTAACTCCTCCTCAGTAATACGAACAGGGGAATCATCATCTATATTGTCAATATGAATAACCCCAAGACATCCCTCTTTCCCTATCAATGGTAAGGTAATCATTGTTTTTATCTTATACCGTTCTGCAAAATCCTCTGCTGGTCCCCTAAATTTATTTGGGTTAGGGTCTGTAATCATCACTGATTTATGGTCTTTGACTATCCAATCATACAAAGGTTCTTCTTTTTTTATCATAAACCATTTGAGTTCTCCAACAGGGATTTTATTAGAAGTTCGGCCAAGCAAATCTCCACTGTGGTCATCAATAAACATTACGGTACATCGCTCCATATTGGTAATAATTGGGAATCTTTCTACTACAAATCGAAGAATGTTTTCCAGATCGATTAATGAAGAAAATAACTTACTTGTTGTTCCATAGAAAACCGACATTTTACTTATTTCATCCCGAAGTTTCTCTACCATTTTCCCCTTCTCCAGGCTATCTTCAGTTAATTTCTTTGTTTGGCGAGATAAAAAGATACCAAAAACCACTATTGCCCAGAATAGTGGTAGTCTTGTCGCAAATAAATATTGGTATGTTCGCATATCAATATTTTCTATGTCGAAAAGCATATTGAAAAGATAGGCAGTAGAAACCAATATCCCAAAAAAGATGCAAGGTTGGGTGGCAAAGGTAAGGGCTGAAAAGATTAAAGGCATAAGATACAATAAATAGAAACTACTTTGAATACCACCTGTAAAAGTAACTAAAAATCCAATTAGTCCAATGTCTAATCCACACATAACATGTAGTAGATAAGGAAAATCCTCTTTATTCCTTAATAACAATTCATATATCAGGCTGCAAAAAAGCCCTATTCCTACAATGATATAAACTGCATTTTGATTGATTATCTCTACATGTGGTAATTGGATGACTAAAATAACGAAGGTGCTCACTATTAACCGTGTTAGGGCGGTAATACGAACTGATTTATCTATGTTTTTTATCATTTTTATTCCTTAACCCTCCTTCTTATAACAAAGATTATTATAACATACTTTTATCAAAATTGCAACATTTTTATGACTGTTATCGGATTACACCTATTTTCCCAGTGATTTGCTTACTATTTTTATCCTCAATAATATAAATATAAATTCCACTATCTACTTCTTTTCCTGCCTCCCATTGCCAGGTGGCCGTTTGGTTTTCTACATATTTGACCAAATTACCGGAAATATCATAAATTCGGATAGTTACATCTTCAGGTAAGCCGCTAAATTCTATTATTGGCCCATCACGGCTTTTTTTAAGAGGATTAGGGAAGACGACAAAATTATTGAAATTATTAGCTATAACCGCTCCTGCCAGAATATATATCCCCATCTGTGGAATCTGGGCAGTAACCTTATTAATAGAAGGATAGACTTTACAAGGAACTTCTATCCATTGCCGATGCCCTGTATCTAAGTAATACACCTTTAGTTTCCTTTCATCTATTTGTTTTAAATCAGTATCCGTATAAGAAAAAGTAATGGCGGTTGTTGCATTTTTAGTCAAGTTCAGTGTTTGGGTAGAATTATAGGCAGTAAATTTATGGACAGATGTCTCTATGTGGCAAATAGTTGGATCCTGATTAAATCTATCATTGGCTAATGATATCTCAAAATTGTCATGAGCCGAGAATTGGTCAATTTCAAGTATATAGTCTCCTACAAGTGAATTAGGCTTTATTTCTATTTTGATGTTATTATTTTCAGGCGGATAATATGGTTTATCCTTTGCAATCAAGACATCAAATGAATTGCTAATCCCTGTTATACCACCTGTTGCAGCAATAATTTGCACGGCTAATTTAGGTATGTTTATGGTAACAGCTGCAGAACCAATTCCCTGAATAAAAGAAACGACTTGAGGGAAAATAGTCCTTGTGGTATCATTTAAGGTTACCGTCCCGTAAAAATCCGTAATAACACAGTTTATTTCATTCTCAGCAAAGATTTGAATATTGAATGGCTCGTTTATTCGTTGGTTACTAATAGGGCTAAATTTAAAGTGGTGTAATTCAGAACTCGGTGTAAGTGTAGCATAAAGATAGGTAGTTGAACCAACGGCTGGAATAGTTACCGTGCCGAACCAATCGCAATAACCTTGTTTGGTTAGCCTGATGGTGTGCGCGCCGGGGAGAAGACCACCCAATGTAGCTGGGGTTATTCCTTGTGTTTTCCCATCGACGAAAATATTTGCCCCGCTTGGGTGAGAACTAATCGAGATAGAGCCGGTAATCAGGGTCAGGGTAGCCGACACAGGTGTTGTTATTCCTGCGGTTACGGTTACCGTGCCCAGCCAGTCGTAATAGCCGGGCAGGGTCAACTTGATGGTGTGCGTGCCTGGGAGAATGCCACCCAATGTAGCTGGGGTTATCCCTTGTGTTTTCCCATCGACGAAAATACTTGCCCTGTCTGGGTGAGAACTAATCGAGATAGAGCCGGTAATCAGGGTCAGGGTAGCTAACACAGGTGTTGTTATTCCTGCGGTTACAGTTACTGTGCCCAACCAGTCGTAATAGCCAGACAGGGTTAGTTTGATGGTGTGCGCGCCTGGGAGAATGCCACCCAATGTAGCTGGGGTTATCCCTTGTGTTTTCCCGTCGACGAAAATATTTGCCCCGACTGGGTTGGAGCTAACCGAGATACTGCCGGTAATGAGGGTCAGGGTAGCTAACACAGGTGTTGTTGTTCCTGCGGTTACGGTTACCGTGCCCAGCCAGTCGTAATAGCCAGGCAGGGTTAGTTTGATGGTGTGCGTGCCGGGGAAAATGCCACCCAATGTAGCTGGGGTTATCCCTTGTGTTTTCCCGTCGACGAAAATATTTGCTTCGCCTGGGTGAGAACTAATCGAGATAGAGCCGGTAATCAAGGTCAGGGTAGCCGACACAGGTGTTGTTATTCCTGCGGTTACGGTTACCGTGCCCAGCCAGTCGTAATAGCCGGGCAGGGTTAGTTTGATGGTGTGCGTGCCGGGGAGAATGCCACCCAATATAGCTGGGGTTATCCCTTGTGTTTTCCCGTCGACGAAAATATTTGCTCCGCCTGGGTGAGAACTAATCGAGATAGAGCCGGTAATCAGGGTCAGGGTAGCTAACACAGGTGTTGTTGTCCCTGCGGTTACGGTTACCGTGCCCAGCCAGTCGTAATAGCCGGGCAGGGTTAGTTTGATGGTGTGCGTGCCGGGAGTAAGACCACCCACTGTAGTCGGTGTTATTCCCTGTGGTCCACCATCGAGTAAAATACTTGCCCCGTTTGGGTTAGAACTAATCGAGATAGAGCCGGTAACAGGCAATATTTGAGCAGGAAATTGATTTTCATTTGGGATGGAAATAGGATTCGTATCTGTATTCCGTAAATCCACTAAGTCAAATATGATTTGACTTGTAGGGGTGCCGGTAATGGTTTTAAAAGATATGGAACAGAGTGTGCCACTACCACTTACGCCGACAGGAGTACCACCTAATATGGCAAAGACAACAGAAACAGACCCGTTAGTTATATCTTTTTGTGTAAAAAAGGCATTCCCACCATTTTTAGTTAAAAAACTTGTTCCTTCTGTAATGGCCTCACCTTGTATTTTTGTGCTATCATAGGCAATCCGTATATTTCCTGCCATCAGGTTAGTAACATCCTCTACGACGACATCAATGGTAAAAGTACCATTTAATTTAGTATAGACAGGAGAGGGAGTTACTCTTAAAGTAGTAGTTGCAAATATTTCTTGTGCAGATAAAATTAAAATAGAAAATATTAAAAATACCCCTCTCATGGTAAATAAATATACCAGATAATTCTCATGTTGTCAATTAAATAATGCTGTTAGCTAAAGTTTAAAAGTGGACACCTGAAAGATAAAAAAGGTTAAAGGAAAAATGTGGATAGTGCCGCAATTGACGCTCATGTGGATAACTTGATGGGCAACT
>SBAY01000029.1 GCA_005239945.1 Nitrospira sp. | reverse complement strand
GTGTATAAAGGAATAAGGTCAGAGTATGGAGGAAAAGTCAAGAAAAACAATTTCATGATTTACTGAAATATCAATAACTTATGAATTTTGCAGAAGGCTTTGTATACTGTAAAAAAGGGGGATTGAAAATGATTGACAAGGAATTCTTAGATATATTAGCCTGCCCGGTATGTAAAGCGGATATTACCTATGACGAAGCAAATCAAAGATTGATTTGTACCTCCTGTGGTCGTAAATATCCAATCCGTGATGGAATTCCGGTAATGTTGGAAGAAGAGGCAGAGAAGTAAGGTAACCCGTTATTAGTTGATACTAAATGAAATTTTGGATTTTGGATTTTCGATTTTCGATTGAGGAATCTTAATATCTTCAATCCAAAATCTAAAATCCAAAATCCAAAATTGTAATCGTAATTTGATAACTAAGGATTACCAACAGATAACTTAGGCATTACCGATTACCATTCACAAAAAGGAGGATAAAGATGGCCTGGTTTAGAAAACCTAAATACACCACTATTCCAGTTACACAAAGAAAATCAGAGACATCAGAGGGATTATGGATAAAGTGTAAAGATTGTGGTGAAATGATTTACAAAAAAGACTGGGAGGATAATCTCAAGGTATGTCCTGAGTGTAACTACCATTTTCGATTAAATCTTCAGGAAAGGATAGCCATTGTCTTAGATAAAGATAGCCTTCAAGAGGATGATATAAATATCCTACCAACTGATTTTCTGAATTTTACCGACTCGAAAAGTTATAAAGAGCGTCTAAAGATAGCTCAAGAAAAAACAAAACTTAACGATGCCGTGATTACCGGTACAGGAACAATTAATGGTCATAAAATTGTGATTGGTATTTTAGACTTTAATTTCATGGGTGGGAGTATGGGTTCTGTAGTGGGTGAGAAACTTACCAGGGCAATTGAAAAGGCTATTTCGACAAAATTACCTCTCATAATTATTTCCAGTTCCGGTGGAGCAAGAATGCAGGAAGGGATAGTGTCTCTAATGCAAATGGCTAAAACCTCAAGTGCTATTGCCAGGTTAGATACTTCGAATATACTCTTTATTTCTGTACTTACTGACCCGACTACCGGCGGAGTTACGGCAAGTTTTGCCTCACTTGGAGATATTATCATTTCCGAGGCTAATGCACTAATAGGTTTTGCAGGTCCACGGGTAATCGAACAAACAATAAATCAACAATTACCTAAAGGATTTCAGCGAGCAGAATTTATGTTGGAACACGGGCTCATAGATATGGTTGTTTCGCGTAAGGACTTAAAACAAACATTATCACAGTTACTTGAGTTACTATCGTAAATTGGAAGAAAAAGGATTCAAGGGAGCGAAGGGGCAAGGATTCAAGTGAAATCAAAGGAATCCATTACTCGACCCATTGAACCCTATTACAAAAATATGGCTAAGAAAAAGAAATTACCTAAAAAAACAATTCCCTCTCATTTATCAACTAAGGATAAAACAAAAAGATTTCTGTCAAACCAGAAAGATAAGTTTATTCTTTTTGGCATTCTATTAGTCGGCTTAATTCTCAGATTTATTTACTTATCCCAGATAAAAGCTAATGACCCCAATTTTTTACATTTCGAAGGAACAGATTCAGGTAATTATGATAGTCTGGCCATGCAGGTATTAGATGGTAGCCTAGATAAAAGTCCTTACAGTTTCAATCCATTATATTTTTACTTTCTGTCTCTCGTCTATTCCTTTGTGGGACATAATCCGCTTAAGGCAATAAATATCCAGATATTTATAGGAATAGGGACATGTTTTCTCGTCTATTTACTTGGAAAACGGCTCTTCAACAAATTTATTGGCATAATTGCAGCAGGAATTTGTAGTCTTTACGGAGCCTTTATGGTTTATGAAACCCTACTTTTGACCACCGTCTTAGACACCTTTTTATTATTGTTGGGGGTATTTTTACTTTTAAAAAGCACCTCTCCTAAAGGGCATTTTGCTACTGGAGTAGTTTTAGCCCTTTCGGCTTTATCTCGCTCTACAACCCTTTTAGTCTTGCCATTTTTGTTTCTTTGGCTGATGATTAAATTATGGTTAACAAAGAAATTTGTCCAAACCGCAGGACTTATTGTTTTAGGTATGTGCCTGACCTTTGCCCCTTTTACCTATCGTAATTATAAATATAGCGGTAAGTTCATTCTTATTACTACTACGGGACCGGTTGCCCTTTGGGCAGGGAATAATGAAGACTCAGAAGGATTTTACCACCTGCCTCCTTATACAGAGGAATTGAGCCGTAAAAATAAAGATTTTTATCTTCAGGATACTATAAGATTTATCAAGGAAAAACCTGAAAAATATCTTTTGCTTTTACTGAGAAAATGTATCTTATTCTGGAATGCCTATGAAATACCGGATAATGATGTCGTCTATGAGCGATTTCAGACACTCTCCCCTTTACTTAGAGTAATGATTCCCTTTGGGTTGGTGTCATCATTAGGCATAATGGGATTATTCCTTTGCCTGAGAAGATTGAATAAAAACCTTTTCCTTTTATATTTGACCATTTTGGGATACCTGTCGGCGATTGTCCTCTTCTTTATTCAATCTCGATTCAGGGTACCGGTCGTGCCTTTTGTAAGTATCTTTGCCAGTTGGACTATCTATTATTGGTTTAAAAAACTCCAAACTAAAAGGCTAATATCCTTTTTCACGACATTTATCCTTTTTATTATTATTTATACGGTGGTTGATTTCCATACATTTTATGGCTGGACATATCCCCTGACTAATCCAAATGGCTTTTGCCTGGAGAAAAGGGAGGGTTTTGTTTTTCGGGATGATAGTGGAGATTGGCATGGGGATGTCAAGAAAACAATAGACTCACCAACTAAAATCATTAAAAAAGAGATTATTATTATGCAAGAGGTGGAAAAATTTGAATTTGCCGGCATAAGCCTGAATTACTGCTGTAACGATAAGGGAAAATTATTAATCAAGATTAATGATAAGGTCTTATCTGTTATAAACTGTAAGGATATTCCTTATGGACCTTTTGTTCGTCAGATAAGATTCAAATTTCAAAATCCGAACTTAATCCTGAAAAAGGGTAAAAATGTTATTACCTTAAGTGCCCTGGAGGGTGCAGATATAGGGGTAATGGTGGATAATTACTACAATTTTGACCGTTCATCATTTACCGCAAATGGGATTACCTGGGAAAAAATACCTGGCGAGTTTATGATTCAATTAGAATTACTCTCTAATCCGATATATTAAAGTCTTAATTCCATAACCGATTACCGATTACCTATTCTCCACTTTTCCTTGCTTACACATTTTCATAATTAGAATTGCTGGTCCACCTCAGATTTTCCCCAACTTTTAGTAGTGGTTTAAAGAAGTGGATATTTTGAGGGGGAAAACTTTTTGAAAAAAGTTTTCCCCCTCAAACTCCCCTTTTCCAAAACTTTTTAATCACAACTAATCTTTGGGATGTAATACATCCCAAAGATTAGTTGTGATTAGAAAGTTTTGGGGAAGAGAGGGGTTTTAGGGG
>SBAY01000291.1 GCA_005239945.1 Nitrospira sp. | reverse complement strand
TTGTGTAACGAGGCTTAATGAGTTTCACTTTTGTTACGGCTTACATAAACGCTTATTTTGAACTTAGTATATTTCGTTACCTCCACATACCTCAAAACAACTTAGACCCGAACGGCAAATTTGGTCTTATGGCTCTTCCATCCATCGGGTTCTACATACGCTTTGCCTGACATACCAAAGTTCACAAAGGTTTTGATTAATTAATAGCAAAACACTTCCTTTCTTTGTGTCCTTTGTGGTTTCCTCCGTGTCCTCTGTGGTTTCTTTCATATTTTTTCATGTTTAATTTGACACTACCTGGTTACTGCAAGATTTGATTCCTTTTCTTTCTTTGCATATTGTAAAGCAAAGAAAGCCGCCCTCTGTTCGGCCTCTTTTTTACTTCCCCCCTTTCCTATACCATAAGTTTCACCTTTGACCATAACCGCTATCTCGAAAATTCGATTATGGTCAGGCCCCTCTCTATTGATTACCTTATAAAAGGGAAGGGTTTTGAATTTCTTTTGAGTCCATTCCTGGAAATCGGTTTTATAATCCTGCACATGAACATTTTCAGTAATCTTTTCAATCTCTTCTTTAAATCGGGATAAGATAAAATAGCGGGATTTTTCCAGGCCGGAATCTAAATAAATTGCCCCGATTAAGGCTTCTATGGTATCGGCTAAGATAGAATGCCTGCTTCTACCTCCTGTTATCTCTTCACCTTTGCCCAAAAGTAGATATTTACCCAGTTCTAAATGTTTAGCCTGCTTGGCCAATATCGGTCGGCTGACTATCTTAGCCCGAATCTTGGCTAAATCCCCCTCCATATAATCAGGATATTTCTGGTAAATATACTCACTGATGATAAGCCCCAAAACTACATCGCCAAGAAATTCCATTCTTTCATTCTGCAATATACCATTATTACGGTCACTTAATTCATAGGCATAAGATGTATGGGTCAACGATTGATTTAACAACTCAATGTTTTTAAATTCCAGCCCAAGGGCAGATTGCATTTCGTTAAGTTCTTGAATTCGAGCTTCATTCATTAATCTTTATACCTCTTATAGAATTAAAAATTATGAATTAAAAATTAAAAATTGAGAATTATTTTCTCCTTCCTCAATTTTTAATTTTTAATTCATAATTTTTAATTAATCTTCATACCTCTTGACTATTAAACTGACATTATGTCCCCCAAAGCCCAACGAATTAGATAAAGCAATTTTAACCTCATGATTTCTTGCCTGATTAGGCACATAATCTAAATCACACTCAGGGTCTTCATATTCATAATTTATCGTTGGATGAATAACCCCTTTATTTATAGTTAAGCAACAGGCGATAAATTCAACGGCACCGGCCGCACCTAACATATGGCCGGTCATAGACTTGGTAGAACTAATAGGAATAGAATAGGCATATTCACCAAAGATAGTTTTAATTGCTTGAGTTTCACATTTATCATTTAGTTGGGTAGAAGTTCCATGGGCATTGATGTAATCGATTTGCTCCGGGGATAATCCAGCACCTTGTAATGCCCGCCGTATTGCTCGAGTTGCTCCTTCTCCATTAGGGGCAGGGGCAGTAATATGGTAGGCATCGCCGGCCAGCCCATAACCAACAATCTCGGCATAAATATGGGCTTTTCTTGCTAAAGCATGCGAAAGTGATTCTAAGATAATTATCCCTGCTCCTTCAGCCATAATAAATCCATCACGAAGTTTATCAAAGGGTCGAGAGGCGTGTTGAGGGTCATCATTTCGCGTAGAAAGTGCCTTCATATTTGAGAAACCTGCTAAACCTAACTGGGTAATAGCGGCCTCTGTTCCACCCGTTATCATTACCTCAGCCTCGCCTCTTTCTATGATTCTAAAGGCATTACCAATAGCATTAGCACCCGTGGCACAGGCAGTTACTACCGCAGAATTAGGTCCTTTGGCACCATATTGAATGGCGACTATGCCGGAGGCAATATCTATAATTAGACTTGGGATAAGAAATGGACTTACCCTGCCTGACCCCTTTTCTAATAAAACCTTATATTCCCTCTCGATTGTTGATAATCCACCAATCCCCGAGCCGATATAAACACCTATATTATCAGGGTTTTCATTACCAGGCAAATCGATTTTGGCATCTTCCACGGCTAATTTAGCGGCGGCAATAGCCAAGTGACAAAATCTATCGCTCCGCCGCACCTCTTTTTTATCCATGTACAGACTGGGGTCAAAATCCTTGACCTCACCAGCAATCCGGCAATCATAATCATCTGCCAAAAATAAAGTTATAGGTCCAATACCATTTTCCCCCCGGACCAAACTTTCCCAGAATTTTTCTTTGCCAACTCCAATAGGCGTAATTAACCCCATACCTGTGACTACTACCCGATTTTTAATATTCAACAACGAGGCAAGCCTCTCCATTAACTATGCTCCTCAATATAGGTTACAGCATTATCGATAGTGCGTATCTTCTCTGCATCCTCATCTGGGATTTCTATCCCAAATTCCTCCTCAAAAGACATAACCAACTCCACGGTATCTAAAGAATCTGCCCCTAAATCATCGACAAATGATGCCTCAGGGGTAACTTGCTCCTCGTTCACTCCTAATTGGTCTATAATAATCTTCTTTACTCTTTCAAATACTGATTCTGCCATTTTTTTCACCTCCTTAATTCTGGCGAACGTTCTCGATTAAATTTGAGCGTTGATTTTATTAGCTTTTTTAAACCGTCCCACCGAAGGAACAAGGTGCAAGAAACAAGGAGCAAGGTCTTTTCCCTTCACCTTGAACCTTAATCCTCGAACCTTGTTCCTTGCTCCTTGAACCTTTTATCCAGGAGCCTTCCTGGTGATTGGTTAAATACTCATTACCAATCACCACTTTTACATGGCCATTCCACCATCAACAACAAACACCTGGCCGGTGATATAATTTGCCTCAGGGGAAACTAAAAATTTAACTACTCCGGCAATATCTTCTGGTTTGCCATATCGCTCAAGCGGTATTCTTGCTAAATATTCCTTTTTGATTTCATCGGTTAATTTTGCCGTCATCTCGGTTTCGATGAATCCCGGGGCAACAGCATTCACATTTATCCCTCTTTTAGCCAACTCTCGCGCGGCTGATTTAGTCAGACCAATAACCCCGGCCTTTGAGGCCGAGTAATTAACCTGTCCTATATTCCCTTGAATACCCACAGTCGATGAAATATTAACTATCTTCCCCGCTCGCTGTTTAATCATTATTTTAGATACTTCTTTGGTGCAATTAAATGTCCCGGTGAGGTTGACATCCAATACCGCCTTAAAATCTTCGGCACTCATCCGAATAAGAAAGGTATCTCTTGTTATCCCAGCATTATTAATAAGTATATTAATCTTGCCAAATTTGTCAAGAACATTTTTTGTCATTTTTTCAACTTGTGAAATATCGGCTACATTTACCTGCAAACTTAATGTTTCAACATCGAATTGTTTCGTTATCGCCTGGGCTGTTTCATTTGCCTGGTCAATGTTTATATCCGTGACCACAATAGAAGCTCCTGCATCGGCTAATGTCTCGCAAATTGCCCTGCCAATTCCCCTTGCCCCACCGGTAACAATAGCTACCTGATTTAGTAATATCCTTTCACACATTTTACTCTTTATCCTCCGACTAAAAAATTTAAAAATAAGTAACATTTAAACATCATTTTTTCTTTTCAGAATCAAACATTCGAGGATTAGATGCCGCAGTTCCACCTTTAGATAGAATTAATGTTTTCGGGTCAACCCTTTCGTCTTTGGGCTGATAGCCTTCATTCAACATTCTTGGTTGATAATCTGCTGTATCTATCGCTCTTTTTTTACTCTCTTCCTTATTCATCTTTTTCACCCCCTTTGGGTTGACATTCAAAGCCTTCTGCAAAATTCATAACCTACTGATATTTCAACAATCTATGTAATTATTTTTCTTAACTTTTCCTCCATATTCTAACTTTATTCCTTTACATACATTTTTTTTAGCCACAAAAACACAAAGGCACTAAATTTCACTAAAAATTTCCTTTTGTGGAATTTTGTGTCTTGGTGATTTTGTGGCATATCTTTCCTTTCTTAATATTTCTTATTTTGCAGAAGTCTATTGATATTCAAAAAACTCAATAATTTTGATTCTTTCTCTGCTCCTGTTCCAAATTATTCATATTTTCGATATTTTTAACCTCTACATTCGGCTCTATCTTTCTAATCAACCCTTTTAAAACCTTCCCTGGCCCAATTTCAATAAAGGTGGTTACCCCTTGTTTGAGCATAAATCTCACACTATCTTCCCACAATACTGAACCACTAATCTGTCTGGTCAGCGATTCCCTTATTTCATCTGGAGTGGTTACCGGTCCTGCTGTGATATTGACTATCACCGGTGTTTGAAGGTTTTTAATCTCTGCCGTGGCTAAAACCTCGGCTAATTTCTTCTGAGCAGGCTTCATAAAGCTTGAATGGAAGGCACCGTTGACGGATAGAGGGATTACCCTTTTTGCCCCCAGGTCAATTGCCTTTTGTCCCGCTTTTTCTAAATACCCTTTAAGTCCGGAAATAACAATCTGCCCGGGACAATTAATATTAGCTACCTCTACGGATTCCTCCTGGCAAATCTGCTCTACCTCATTTCTTTCTAATCCAAGGATAGCCATCATTCCTGTCGGGTATTTTTCTGCCTCCTCCTGCATAAAAAGCGCCCTTTTCTGAACAATGCGAAGTGCTTCTTTGAATTCTATTCCACCAGCAGAAACCAGGGCACTATATTCGCCTAAACTATGTCCTGCAAGGTAAAGAGGCAAGAGGCAGGAATCAGTAGGCAGTAAATTCTCCCTCAATACCTCAAGGCAAGCGATACTTGTAGTTAATATTGCGGGTTGAGAATATTGTGTTTGGGATAATTTCTCAATTGGTCCTTCGAAGCATAACCTTGTTAATGGATAACCTAATACCTTGTCCGCCTCATCAAAAATCCTTTTTGCCGATTCAAAATTTTGATAAAAATCATATCCCATGCCTACAGATTGTGAGCCTTGACCTGGAAAAACATAAGCTATTTTTTTCAATTTTTATTTCACCACCAGATATTCAGAAAAAGTTTGTGATTTAGGTATCGATAGATTATCTTCAATTAATCCCTGTATATGCATTTCAATTGCAGAATACATATTTTTTTCAGTTTCTTCACGGGTTCGTCCAGTAGCTGCACACCCTGGTAAATCAGGTGAATAGGCAGAATAATTTCCCTTTGCCTTTTCAATGATTATAAGAAAGCGATACATCGTTATTTTACCTCCTTCAACTTTGCTTGTTTTAATATACTATTCCATGTTCCAGGAGCTAAATCATCATTAAGATGTCCGGCGATAGTTACCCGACCAGATTTAACAGGATGTTTGTATTGTCGATGACTACCTTTTATTACGACTAAATACCATCTATCAGATTCAATTATCTTAATGATATCACGGATTTTCATTACTTTTTTAATCCTTACTAAAACATCTCCGCTACCATCGAATAACCGTTCCTCCCCAGCATAATCCTCCGCCAAAGGAGCTTAAGACGACAATATCCCCCTTTTTCATTCTTCCTTCTTTAGCGGCTTCATCTACGGCAATAGCCGTAGAGGCGGATGAGGAATTACCATACTTATATAAATTTATAAAGACTTTTTCCCTGGGGATATGAAGTCGTTTAGCTACAGATTCAATAATTCTCATATTAGCCTGATGAGGGATAAATAAATCTACATCAGACACATCTAAGTTGGCTAAATGAAGTGCCTTTCTTGCTGCTTTACACATTGTCGGCACGGCAATTTTAAAGACCTCCTGACCACGCATTTTTATATAATGTCCCCGTTCATCTATTAACTTTTGACTGACAGGATTTCTGCTTCCACCGCCGGGTAGTTGTAATATATCACTTTGCGAGCCATCTGCACCCAGATAACTACTGAGTATTCCCCTGCCTTTTTCTACAGGTTGTAAAACCACAGCCCCTGCCCCATCCCCAAATAAAACACAGATACTGCGGTCTGTCCAATCAGTAATTTTAGAAAGTGTATCTGCGGAAATAACTAACACCGTTTTGTAAGTATGTGCGGCGATTAATTGCCTGCCTACTTCCAAGGCATAACTAAACCCACTGCAAGCCGCTAACAGGTCAAAACAAGCGGCATGTTCTGCCACTATATTTTTTTGCACCATACATGCCGTGGTGGGAAAGGTCATATCCGGGGTAACGGTGGCCACGATAATCATCTCTACCTTTGAGGGTGGAATATTAGCATCCTTTAAAGCGGCTAATGCGGCCGGGGTAGCCAAATCAGAGGATGCCTCATCATCTTTGGCAATCCGCCGCTCAACTATCCCTGTTCTTTGCCGAATCCATTCATCCGAGGTATCGACTATCTTTTCCAGGTCAAAATTAGTCAATACCTTAGAAGGTGTATAAGAGCCTGTTCCAACAATTCCTACCGGTCTTAATTTATCCTTTGTCATCTATTTTCCTTATTTATCCAATGAAGGAACAAGGTGCAAGGTGAAAGGTGCAAGGTAAAATCTCTCCTTGCTTCTTGCTCTTTGCTCCTTGCTTCTTTTACTTCCCTTTAATTCTTTCCTCGATATGGAGGTTAACCTGGTGGTCAATAAATTCGCAGGCAACGCGGATACCGTTTTTTATTGCCTTAGCCGAGGATGCCCCATGGCAGATAATGCAAACACCGTTTACCCCTAAAAGAGGTGCTCCGCCGTATTCTGAATAATCGAGCAATTTCTTAAATTTTCTAAAGGCAGGTTTAGAAAGAAATGCCCCAAGTTTCAAACTGAGATTTTTAGATAATTCCCGTTTTAAAAAACCAATTATCATCTCTGCCAGACTTTCACCAAATTTCAAGACCACATTGCCCACAAAACCATCACAGACAATTACATCTATCTTACCATTGATAATATCCCTTCCTTCGACATTACCAATAAAATTCAAAGAGGTTTTTTGCAGTAGGTCAAATGCCTCGCAGGTCAAGGCATTTCCTTTACCTTCTTCTTCACCAATACTCAAAAGTCCTATCTTAGGATTAGTTTTGTTCAGGATATATCTGGCATAGACATCACCCATCATAGCAAATTGTAAAAGCTGATTAGGCTTACAATCTACATTAGCGCCGACATCCAGAAGTATCGATACACCTTCTAAGGTAGGAATTAAGGTAGCAATAGCCGGTCTCAGCACCCCTTTTAATCTACCTAATTCCATTAACGAGGAGGCCATAACCGCGCCGGTATTACCCGCTGAGACAACTGCCTGCACTTCGCCTTCCCTCAAAGCCTTTGCTGCCACAACAATTGAGGAGTCTTTTTTAGTTTTCACCGCTTGTGCCGGGGATTCATGCATTTCAATCGTTTGCTCTGCATTTTTGATGACAACAGGCATCCCTTTTATGGAATAACGGGATAATTCCCTGGCTACTATATCTTCTTTGCCAACTAAGGTTATTTGAGCAATCCCATTTAATTCCCGCAATGCCTCGACTACACCGGCCACAATAGCCTCTGGCGCATGGTCTCCTCCCATAGCATCAACCGCAATACGCATCTTATTTCTTCTCCTTCTTTTCCTCTATCCTTACTACCAATCGACCATCATAAAATCCACAATCTAAGCATACCCGATGCGGTAATTTTGGATGGCCACATTGTGAACAGGTAGAAATATCTACCGGTGTTATCTTCCAATGTGTTCTTCTTTTATCTCGTTTTGATTTTGATGTTTGTCGTTTTGGATTTGCCATTTTTCACAAACCTCCTTTTTTTGTTTTGGATTTTGGATTTTAGGTTTTGGATTGGGGAATCTTATCTCCTCAATCCAAAATCTAAAATCCAAAATCTAAAAATTATTTTGAATACAAATTACCCCTAAGAGGGTGAATAAGTATCATACACTATTTTTTGGTTTATGTCAAGAAAATTTTTATATGAGCAGTTCTGAAGAGTAAATTTTCAGGGTTTTTCTTTTTAAGGTACGATTTGTGTACAAGATGGTATGTTAATTTAAAAAGGGTAGGC
>SBAY01000197.1 GCA_005239945.1 Nitrospira sp. | reverse complement strand
GTTTTAAAGACATACCTTGGTGTGGTTAAAGCGATAAACCTCCTTTTCCAACCGTTAGGTTGGGATTTGGTTGCGGCTCTGCTGCGCTGTGTTCTCCGTAGTTAGTTTTTAACATTACCGGAGTTTGTTAAAGGAGCTAAGTTATGAAAGAATTAATTCCAGAGGAAGCAATAGAGAAAAAGATTTATTTAATACGAGGGCAGAAGGTGATGCTGGATAGTGAGTTAGCGGAACTTTATGGAGTATCTACGAAACGATTAAATGAACAGGTTAGGAGAAACATAAAAAGATTCCCTGAAGATTTTATGTTTCAATTAAACGATGAGGAGTTTAACATTTTGAAATCCCAGATTGTGATTTCAAGTTTGAGGTCGCAAATTGCGACCTCAAAAAGGGGTGGCAGGAGATACTTACCTTACGCTTTTACCGAACAAGGGGTAGCAATGCTTTCAACTGTTCTAAATAGCGAAAGAGCAATTCAGGTCAATATTGCTATTATGCGGGCATTTGTTAAACTCAGGGAAATTCTTTCAACCCATAAAGAACTTGCCTATAAGTTAAACGAACTTGAGAGAAAAACAGAAAGGCACGATACACAGATACAAGCAATTTTCGAGGCAATTCGCCAACTGATGACTCCACCAGAGAAGCCAAAACATCGAATCGGATTTTATAAGGATTAGAGGAGAAAATATAACCGCGAATAAATGCGAATAGACGCAAATGTAAAAGGGAATTATTAGCGTTCATTAGCGGTTAATTTTAATCACCTTCTCCCTTTCCCCTTTTTTACACAATCTTTGCCATAATGAGAATTGCTGCTTGTAGCAAAATATTTCTTGACAAAATATGTATATTTGGCTAAAATATTAGACAATGGGCTAAAATATTAGACAAAAGGATGAATATGAAGAATATACTTATAGCTACAAACTCTCAAAAGATACTGGACTTTTTGGCGCAAAATCCCGGAAAGGAATACCTGTCAAGAGAGATTCAAAAAACAACAAAGGTAAGCAAAGCAGGGACAAATCTTGCCTTAAGAAATCTGGTTAAGACCAAATTCATAAAAAGGGAGAAAAGGGGTAAATTCTATCTTTACTCTCTTGCTTTTAACTCCCCTGTGATCAAACAGTTGAAGGTCTTAAAGACGGTTATATCTTTATCAAACTTAATAAAAAAGGTTAAGCATCAGGCCAAGAAGGTAATTCTCTATGGAAGCACAAGCAGGGGAGAGGATACAAAGGATAGTGATATTGATTTATTTGTGGTTACCAATATGCCTGAAGGGGTTGAGAAAGTGCTCGAAAAGCAGGCTATAGGTAAAAGGATACAATTAACTATGAGGACTCCATTAAAATATGTGGAGATGGAGACAACAGACCCTACTTTTTATAAAGAGATAGAAAGAGGTATAGTTTTATGGGAGTCAAAGGATGAATTCTGAATTTGAAAGCTGCCTGAAAAAGGGGAAGATAAAAGAGTTCTCCAGAGGTAAAGCCTTAGTAGAAAAAGAAATTGGGACAGCAAAATCAGATCTTAAACGAGCTAAGGTAAGCCTCAAAGATGGTGATTATAAGTGGGCTACCATCCAATCCTATTATTCAATGTTTCATTCTGCCAGGGCATTGCTTTATGCCAAAGATTACAGAGAAAGAAGCCACCACTGTTTGATTGTGGCTATAAAAGCCCTTTATGTGGAGAAGAATCTTTTACCTCCTCATCTGGTTGAAGGACTCAAGAAGGGAAAGATATTACGAGAAAATGCTGATTATTACGATGAATGGTCTGAGGTAGGAGCCCAAACCTTGTTGAAATTGGCAGAGGAATTTCTTGGTAAAAGCATAGAAATTCTCGGGCAGGAGATAGGAAGTCTTTCTTAGAGCCTTTGCGCCTTGGTGAGAAACAAAGAAAATTAGAAAGAGGTGGGTAACCGCTAATAAACGCGAATAGACGCGAATGTAAAAAGGAATTATTAGCGTCCATTAGCGGTCATTAGCGGTTAATTTTAATCACCTTCTTTGAACCAAAACGGTTCTCTCCCAAGTCAAACGATATGTTCAGGTTACAAACCTGAACTAATAGAAAAAACTTAGCGAGTGAAGAGTGAAAGATAAATCTTCATTATCTAACATCAGAGGAACGCTATGACCAAAGAACAACTCCATAAACTAATTGCTCAAGGTGAAGGACAGCGGTTAGAGTTCAAACAATCTGTTGCTGAATTAGATAGAGTTATCCACACACTGTCTGCATTTGCTAATACCAATCCTGAAGAAGGACATGTTCTCATTGGAGTAGGGGATAAGGGCAAAATCAACGAGGTGATAATCGGCAGAAAGACGGTAAAACAGATAGCCGATAAAATCTCTGCCCATACTGACCCCACTCTTTACCCTGAAATTGAAGTGGTGAAGGAATCGGAAGATAAAGGTATAATAGTAATTACCGTGAATTGAGTGATATGACGCAAAAGGGATTCCTTGTAAAAGAAGGAAAAGGCAGGGGAATTAAGTATGTCCTAATAAAGTAAGGGTGACGATTAAGGTGACGATTAAGGGAGGAAGCTGAGGGTCGCACCTTGCAGATAGTTTATATGGAGTTGGAATAATGGATTGATGGGGTTCTGATTGATGGGTTTTACCCATCCTACAAAGGAAAATAAAAGAGATGCAGCAGAATGTAAATATTACCAATAGCAAGGATGTAAATATTATCCAGACAGAACAACTTAGAACTGCCCATGTGCTTTTTATGGATATTGTTGGTTACTCTAAACTCAAGAGTGAACAGCAGGTTAAAACTATGGCGACTCTTAACCAGATCGTCAAAGACTGCCTGCCTGAGGAGAGACGGCTGATGCTCCCTACAGGTGATGGAATGGTCATTGTCTTCCTTACGAATCCTGAATCTCCTCTATTGACTGCTCAAAAGATAGCCCCTAAGGTAAAAGAGGCAAAGATTCCCTTGCGGATGGGAATGCATACCGGGCCTGTCTATCTAATAGAAGATATAAAGCAACAGGAAAATATCGTTGGTGGTGGTATCAACCTTGCCCAAAGGGTGATGGACTGCGGGGATGAAGGACATATCCTGGCCTCAGAGGAAGTAGCCAGGGCTCTGTCTGGGGTGAAAGAGGAGTATGAAAGGCTATTCCATTACCTTGGCAAGTTTGAGGTAAAGCATGGGGTAAAAATCGAGATATACAATGTCTACGGTGAAGGCTTCGGCAATCCAGAGCCAGCTCAAAAAAAGCCAGAATCTGATTTAACCATTCCAAGAATTCTGGTTCTATTTTCAAGCCCACTGGTTGATACAAAAGGCAAGCCTTTAACCAGGCTGGATTTTGAATCTGAAAAGGGGGAAATCCTTAGCTACTTGCAAAAAAGTAAAGTTCGATTTCAAATCAGATTTACGCCAGCTACTACCGAGTGGTTTCAAAAACATATTCTTGCTGAGGACTTTGACATCCTTCACTTTAGTGGGCATGGGGGTGAAGGCTATCTTGTTTTTGAAGACAATTTAGCCCAGGCCCACCAATTAGATCAGGAGCAGATATGTCGGCTCCTTCAGTCAAGTGCTACTCCCGTAAAACTGGTCTTCCTATCTGCCTGTCATTCAGCCTCGGTAGCTGAAGGATTCATTAAAACAGGGATAAGGCATGTGGTGGCTATTGAGAGGAGTAAGCCAATATTGGATTGGTCTGCCAAGGTCTTTACCCGTAACTTTTATCTGGCCTTAGCTGTTGGCAAGACAGTTGAGGAGGCATACCAGGCAGGGCTTATCGCAGTCAATACTGACCCGATGATAGGAGAGAAAGCAAGAGTTGAGGAGAAAAAATTTCGTCTCCTGCCAGATGATGTCTCTCATAAAGAGAGGATATTCACGAATCTACCAGCAGGCAAGATTGATGATATATCTGATAAGTTACCTCCTTCAAACATAGGCGAACAAGTAAAGCCCTTTGTGGGACGAGAAAGGCTGATGCAGAGGACAATTACTGCCCTGTTCAATAATCGTCTGGTTAGCCTGATTGGCCTTGGAGGGATTGGTAAGACAGCCACAGCCAGAGAGATTGCCAGATGGTATCGACAGAGAAACCATTTCTCATCAGGTATTTATCTTATTGATTTAGATGCGGTAGAGAGCGTTGAGTTAATGCGTCGGAGGGTAGCCGATGCAATTGAACTTGGGGCAGTTGAAAAGGACGAAGATGTAGCCGCTGCCTTAGCTTCAGGAGAATACCTGTTTGTCCTGGATAATCTGGAGACTGTTCTCAGAAAGAATCGGCTCGGGGTAAGGCAGCTTTTGCAAACTTTACTGGAAAAGGCTCCATCCCTCAGGCTTCTGGTAACCTCACGGGAGTTAATTGGTGGCATGGGAGAAAAGAAGATTGAGGTGCCTCGACTTTCTCCGCCTGAAGCTGAAGAGCTTCTTTTTACTTTAGCCAAGAAGGTGTGTGATATTAGACAACTCGAAAGTTCCAGCAGTATCTCCAGGCTACTTGAGTTATTAGATAGTTACCCTCTGGCGATGGTACTGGCTGTTCCACGGCTTGAAAGCCTCAATATAGAGGAATTGGTAGAAAGGTTGGAAAAGGGACTGGGAGATGTTTACAGCGACCCCTTGTTGACTGAGGAAGAAAAAACCAAACTAACCAGTGTCTTTGTCTCTTTAGAGTTATCCTATCAGTGGCTTAAAGAAACAGATGGGGACTCAGTCAGGCTTTTCCCATTGCTCAGCCTATTTCCTGGTGGGGTAAGCGGGCAGGCACTAACTAAGATTATTGGCCAGTGGTGGAAAGATGGTGTAGAAAAACTGAGGCATAATTCCTTAGTAGAACATCGGGATGACTGGTACTATCTGCCTGTTCCACTGAGGAGATATGCTCAAAGATTGTTGCCTGAGGAGGCTCTTTCACAGTATGCTCCTGCTGCCTTGAAATACTATCATGGACGGGTATCTACCCTCAGCAAAGGGCTTGGGGAGGAATTAAGCATGGTTAGGCAACTGGCCATTTCTCAGGAACTGCCTAATATTTACGCCTTTATGGATTGGGGAGTAGAAAAGGAAGGGTTAGAAACTGATAGTCAATGTTACACTGCAGCCATAGCCTCTACCCTTGGTTTCTACTATCAGTTCAGCGGGCAATATCAGGAAGGAATAAGGCGGGCAGAGCAAGGGATTCAGGCCTCCCGGAGGACAGGAGAGATAAGTGGCGAGGCCAACTGCCTCCAGGCCCTGGGCGATCTGTGTCTGAGGACGGCTGATCTTGAGGGAGCGCAGAGGAACTATGATGCTGCCCTGCCCAAGTACCGAGAAATTGGCGACCGGTTAGGCGAGGCCAACTGCCTCAAGTCCCTGGGCGATCTGTATCTGAGGACGGCTGATCTTGAGGGAGCGCAGAGGAACTATGATGCTGCCCTGCCCAAGTACCGAGAAATTGGCGAGCGGTTAGGCGAGGCCAACTGCCTCCGCAGTCAAACCAAACTCCTTGGTCTCTCAGGCCACCTTGAGCAAGCCTTTCAACTCTTTGAAATAGCTATGGGTTTCTATAAACAGACAGATGATTTGTATTCTCAGGCATTAACCCTGATGGATCGAGCACCATTTTGGAACATAGTTGGAGAAACAGAAAAAGCACTTTCAGAGCTTGAGACAGCCAGACAAATCTTCCTCAAAATTGGTCTCCCACAGGCAGTAGATTATGTGAAAGAGAGAATTCTGGAATTGAAAAGCGGTCAAGACAAATAAGGAACTGTGATTATTATTTTGAAATCGAAGCCGCTCTTGAGTCTGGCCGGCTGTAGTTAGATATGGAAAGATATGAAGATGCTATCAAAGAGGCAAACCAGATTTTAAAGCTTTGTGAACGAACAGGTTTCAGGCTCTACAAACCTGAAGCAGAGTTGATTTTAGCCAGGGCATATCTTGGGCAAAAGAATAGGGATAAGGCGAAGGAGTTTGCCAATTCAGCCTACGAAAAAGCAACAAAGATGGGCTACCACTGGCCCAAAACCGACGCTGCCCAGTTATTGAACCGCTAATAAACGCAAATGAACACGAATGTAAAAGGAGGAGATGAGGAACTGCTAATAAACGCGAATAGATGTGAATGTAAAAGAGAATCATTTTAGCGTCCATTAGCGTTCATTAGCGGTTAAATCCCCATTCATTCGCGGTTAAAGGAGGTGTAAGATAAACAAATGAAAAAATCTAGAAAACACAAGACTAAAAAACCTAAAAAATCACAGCAAATACAGCCAAAAATAGTTAGTGAAGAAGAAAAGGTGTATCTTGAACTCATTGAGAAAGCTAAAACTCTGGACATGGAAGGAAAATATGATGAAGCATTAAATATAAGAAAGGAGATTTTATCGAGATATCCTGATGATATGATATCGCTTATGGCAATGACAGAAAATCTGAAGGTGTTGGGAAGGTATAAGGAGGCAATTGCCTTGTGTGAGAAGGGAATCAAGCAGGTCAGAAGAAAGGAAAAAAACAAAGACTCTTTTAAAGAGAAAGCCCCATGGGATAATTCCCTATCTGAATATTCTTTAAAATGGCGAATCTTGGAAATCGAGAGGGTAAAAGAGTACAAAACATATATTCCCTCTAACCGGGATGAAGAAATCAATGCCCTTATTACCAGATTGAAGATGGCAGATGATAAAAAGCTATTTCCTCAGAGATATAGGGAAGGTTATAAAGTGCGACGAAAGGCATTTGACAGGGAAATTGAAGCCTTAAAAAAGCAAGGGGGAAAAGCTGTGCCGTACCTGCTTGAGCTTATGATGCTTGATTCCTGGGCAGCAATATTTGTGCCTGAGATGCTGAATGAGTGCAAAGATGAACTATCTATCCAGGGACTTGTTGATGGACTGATGTGTGATAATGACTTTATCTGTGGAGATTGTATTGAATATGTAGGCAGGATTGGGGCTGCGGCAGTCCCGTATCTGCGTAAGAGGCTCTTTGAAAAGAATGATGCCTGGAAACTTTCAATGGTATCAGCTCTGGAGAAAATGAAAGGGGTAAAAGAGGCATACGACCTTTTAGTTGAACTCCTTGAGCATGATGACCCGGAAATTGTTGATAGTGCAGGTGTAACACTTGGAGAGTTTGGCAATAAAGAGGCATTACCTCTTTTGTTGGAAGCAAGAAGGAAAATCGGGCATGGTGAGATTGATTATGGGATTGACCTTTTGATGGAAAAAGAGCCTGAAGAAGAATTACCTGAAGAAGAGTCGGAGCCTTCTTTCTTTAAGGAGAAAATTGGTCGTAATGCCCCCTGCCCATGTGGTAGTGGTAAGAAATACAAAAAGTGCTGTTTAGGAAAGGTTGAAACCCAAAAATCGGTTCAGACGGAAAATAAAAAAGTCCTTCTTCCTCCAAGTGCCCGGATATCCCTTAGAACAGAAGAGTTACCAGAACTTGATTCACAACTTACCAATATCGACCAGAAAGTTAAGCATCTTTCCTTCCCAAGAATCGGTATGAGAAAAGTTAAACCTTCTTTCTTTATCCTGGAGGAGTCTAATGAAGATGTCATCCTAAAACGAACCAGGAACTTGATTGATGCCTTCTACAAATATCTAAAGGCTGAAGGACTGGCGAATGAGAGGGCTTCAAAATACGCTCATGCTGTTAATACATTTGCCTGTGCTTGTCTTATCCCTTATGGTGGTCGTTCTGTTTTTGAATATAATAATGACGATGTTTATATTATTTTTGGCAACTGGTATATCCGAAAGATTAGGGACTGCTATTTAGACGACATCTATATTGGGCTAAAAGCTGTAGCTGCCTTTTATGTGTGGTTGTTTAGATTGAACCTGGTGGATAAAGAAGTTGTAACGAAAATACTAAAAGAATGTAATGATTTTGACCATTTCAGGACAAGACTTGAGAATTACTGGAGAACAGACGATATGGAGCAGTGGTGTGAGGAAAATAATTATGATTGGTTATAAACAAAAGGAGTAAGCGTTCAGGTGTAAGTAAGGGAAAATGGAAAAGTAGGGGAAAGGGGAAAAATACTAAAGAATTTTATTTCATATTCAAGCTAATCTCTGGGGGGCAATTGGTTCGTAGTAACCCGCTACCAGGCGAGGTGGATGGTCCACTCCCACCTGTTTAGCGGGTAAATCCAGCATAAATAACCGCATAAATGCGGTTACTACGAAGTAACTTTCAAATTCCTAAACATCCAAATAAATTTCCCATTTTTCCTCCATTTCCCCTTTTCCCTTCATTACACCCTGAACGGTTACCAAAAGGATTTCCCTAAAGGAAAATAAAAGAGATGGAACAGAATGTAAATATTACCAATAGCCAGAATGTAAGTGTCATTCAATCAGCAGGGTCAGGTAAGGCAGAAGGGCTATCACTCGAACAGAAAGAGGAAATTACCAAAAAGTATCTTTGTTTCATAGCAAAGCGCTGTGAAACTATACCCTGCTTAGATATAGATGTCTCCTTGACTATGAAAGACTATCTTCCACTCAAATTGGGGGAGGAGAGGAAAGAGGAGAGACCAGAAAAGGTTAAAGAAAAGGAGACAAAAGAGGCTAACGATACTGATTTTAGGGTATGGCGGAAGAGTCATTTAATAGGTGAGACGCATTCCTGGACACCTGTGGATGTTGAAAAAGCCATTCAGAACAAGAGCATTGTTGTCAAAGGTGACCCTGGTGCTGGAAAAACGACCTTGACCGCCTATCTTGCCTATTCTTTCTCCACTCAAAAAAAAAGAGCTATTCCCTCTTATCATAAATCTGAAGGATTGGGCAGATAAAGGGGCTATATTCCTTTTAGACTATTATCCAGAATCCGATACCTTGAAGAATAGCGGTTTTGAGGAAGAGATTAAACTGCTTCTAAAAAACTGGCTAAAAAACGGTAAATGCCTCATCCTCTGTGATGGACTGGATGAGGTAAGGCAAAATAAGGAGTCAATCATTTCATCCTTGAAGAATCTCACCTCTGGTGGGTATGGAAATTGCCATATCCTGGTTACTACCCGAATTGTAGGGTATAGCAATGAACTCTCTGGCTGGAAGCATTACGAGGTGATGCCTCTGGCAAAAGAGCATATCGAACAGTATGCAAAGAACTATCTCAAAGCTCAAAGCCTAGCCTTTCTTTCTGGCCTAAAAGATACACCACAGATGGAGCCGTTTTCTAAAAACCCATTACTTTTACAGCTCCTCTGTTTTGTATTTGTTCGGCACAGACTTGTCTTACCTGCTGGTCGTGTGGAGTTGTATGACAAGGCTGTGAATGAGATGCTTGAACGAAAAAATCCTGAAATCCCTTTATCAGTCAAGAAAAAGGTATTGCAAGAGATAGCCTCTTTGTTCCTTGAACAGGGCAAGGAGGTATTCGAGGAAGGGGAATTGAGAGAGTTGATTAAAAATTCCCTTACAACTGAAAAGGAGGATTATAGACCGGATGATGTGTTAAAAGAGATTGTTGAGAAAAGTGGGCTTTTATGCCGACTTGGTGATGAGCGATATATCTTCTTACATCTCACCTTTGAGGAGTATTTCTGTGCTTGCTACATAGTAGGACAGGCATCTTGCCTGTCATTCCTTGAACCTGTCTTATTCAATCCCAGATTTCGTGAGGTAGTCAAGCTTGTTGCTGGCAGGCTTCC
Organism: Nitrospira sp.; assembly: GCA_005239945.1. Taxonomy (GTDB): domain Bacteria; phylum UBA9089; class CG2-30-40-21; order CG2-30-40-21; family SBAY01; genus SBAY01. Next base: position 791 of record SBAY01000197.1, on the reverse strand, counting down.
CAAAGATAAGGTCTGGGGTTTTATCGAGTTCATCCGCAATCAAAAACCACTCTGCTCTGATGTGCTTCATCAACCACTGCTTCTGGCTGGGTTTTGTATGGCTGATATTCCCAATGCTCAAGCAAACCCTGCCTTGGAAAAAGAGATACTAAATAAACTCCTGAGGTTGTGGAAAGAGACAGAGTTTCGCCCACTTAGAGAGGAGATAGACAGGGTATTTTCAGCTATGGCTGGAACACGAAATTGGGAAAAGATAGCCAACTTCTTACTTATGGCATTGAAGGAGAAAGATCGTGAGGTGCATGGGGGTGCAGCCAGTACCCTGGGCCGTCTTAGTAAAACAGATGATAAGGTAATATCTGCATTGCTTGGGGTATTGAAGGGTGAATATTCAGGTGTGCGTTATAATGCAGCCAGTGCCCTTGGTCGTCTTGGTAAAACAGATGATAGGGTAATATCTGCATTGCTTGGGGCATTGAAGGATAAGGTTGAATATGTAAGAGATGGAGCCTACTCCGCCTTACAAAAATTAGCCGAAAGACAGGCAAGGGAAAAATCGGTCAAATTCCATTTCCCAAGCTCTCAAGCATCAGTTGATACCTTCTTCCAGGAAAAAGGGAATACCATTAAAGAATTGTAACTATTTACCCAAGTGAAGTGTTAGACTTGTGCAAAATGAGAAATGTGAGGAAAGATATGCCACAAAGTCACTAAGACACAAAATTCCACAAAAGGAAATTTTAGTGAAATTTAGTGCCTTTGTGGCTTTGTGGCTTTGTGGCTAAAAGAAT
>SBAY01000304.1 GCA_005239945.1 Nitrospira sp. | reverse complement strand
TTCCAAAACTTTTTAACCACAAGAGTATAAAATTTTATTTACCCCATTTATAAGAAATGGGGTAAATAAAATTTTATACTCTTGTGGTTAAAAAGTTTTGGAAAAGGGAAGTTTGAGGGGGAAAACCTTTTTCAAAAGGTTTTCCCCCTCAAAAAATTCACTTCTTTAAATTATTGCTAAAAGTTGGGGAATTTCTGCGTTAAAAAAATAATTCTTGACAAAGTAAAATAAATGTAGTAAACTTTGGAAGTAACGAAAGGATAAAAATCTTAACCTACCATCGAATTTTTTATAGGAATCATTACTTACTTATACCCAAATAAGTCAGGATTGCAATAAACTATGTTTGACTTATTTCAGGATGCAAGGATCAAGGAACAAGAATCAAGGTAATAGGTAAGCAAAGCAACAAGCCGATAAGTTCCTTCATCCCTTGTTCCTTGCACCTTGCACCTTCGGTTGGACGGTTTGAGAAAACTAATAAAATCAACACTCAATTTTGTCCGAGAGCGTTGCAAAGGGGTAAAGGAGGTTAAGTAATTAAAAATTATGAATTAAAAATTAAAAATTGAGGAAAGAGAAAAGAATTTATGATTTTCAATTCATATATTTTTCCTTTTCTTAATTTTTAATTCATGATTTTTAATTTTTAATTATACGAGGAGGTGATGCTATTTGAATGTAGTGAAGACGAATTAAAGGGTGATTTTTTAAACTGGTACTGTCAAAAATAAAATGAAAGAATATGAAAGAAATTGGAAGTGGATAGAAGGTGTTTTTGGAAACTTTTAGGGAGGTTTTTCTCTTTGTAGCGATGAGGCCAGAAAATAACCTGCCGTCTTGCTCTTTTTAGCCTACATGGAGTTTTGGAAACTCTCCAGAGTAGGGGTTTTTCTCTCAAGATGCAGGGCGGTGGGGCCAATTTATTTTTTCCCATTTAATCGTTCAAATGGGGGAGGGAAACCAAAAGGATATAATTGCCTGAAAATATGTAGAGTTAAGAGGATTTCAGGCAGAAACTTTTGACAGAACCTATAATAAGTATAGGAGGAAAAAAATGATAAAGATATTAAAATGTTTAATGATTGGAATTGTAGGAGGGATATGTCTTACCATAAACTTTGTTCATCCATCGTGGGGGTTCAATCCTCAACCTGAACCTCCAATCGATAGTAGAAGGATAACCGAGATAGCCAGAACAGCGCATTCTAATTTTCGCAACCTGGTGATGATACAAAAGGCTCAAATTCCAGATGCTCTACTTCAGCAAAAGGAATTGCCCCTTAAATCTCCAGAGGTCAAAGAGGTTATTCAGTTAAGAGGACACAACCTGTTTGTAAAGTTTAAGGATGGGAATGAACTGCTGATGTTTTTGGGAAGGGATAATTTTGGTGGAGAAGAGAACATAGTTCCTGAATCAGAGCGGATACTCTTACAACCACAAAGAGATGTGAATAAAGCTATAGAACCAGCCTCGACCATAGTTGCCCCTGGGGTTATAACTGCTTTTTTGCCATGTACACCAAATTCAAATAAGGCATTGGTTTTTGACTGTCTTGAAGACGATAGAAATGTTGTTTCACCTAAGATTTCACAACAAATACAATCTGACCTTACCTCTATGGGTTATGCGGTGACTATGCAATTGAATAACAATGCTAATTTGTCTAATGCCACTTTAATTGATAATGGTGAGTATGGTGTGGTAGTTATGCGTGGACATGGTGGTGACCTTGGTGGGGACTTTGGGTTTCTTGTCCGTCCGTGGTATGCAAGCTATCCACCGGTAAATAGTAGTTATGTTGGCACAATCCGTGCCAGTGCCTGGAACAATGTAGCACATGCAACACAATTTGGTTATGTTATCACCAAACAGTTTAGCTCAAACTACTGGACAAATAAGGCATTTCCTAATTCCATGTTCTTCCTTGAAAGCTGTCATGGTACGGACCCGGGTGCTCTACCAGGTATGCTTGCATGGACAATAAATCATGGTGCTTCTGTCTGGCTGGGCTGGGATGAATCAGTAAGCTTTAATTGTGGAGATAATGGCACTGACATATTCTTTCAGGAAATGACAAATGGTAAAGATGTAGGTAATGCCGTTGCCGTAGTCCATCAACATGGTTGTGAACCGCCAATACTCACTGCCTATCCTTACAAATAAGGGAAATTGCAAATTGGCTGTGTGGCGTTCTGACAAGAATGAAGGTGCTACTTCAGATGCCCGAGATTTCAAACTCCTTAAGCTTGTTTATGGTTATACAAACCTGTTTGCCAGGATTACATTTTATGCTGTCCCTAACTTCGACGAATTCTTCTTCTATGCAGATACAGGTCTCACAGATGCAACTGAGATTCTAATAAAATGTCATATGAATAACTTTGAGGTGTATAAGCAAACCGCTCCTGGCTTATACAACAATAAAATTTATACCGGCACACCAGGCAAAAGCGGTAATGATTATAGCCTTACCATTCCCTGGAATACCGTCTTTGGTTCATTTAATAGTGTGAAAATATGGTTATATGATATGACCGGCAAGGATCGGTTACCTGATAGCAACAGTGTAATCGTAAAGTACTAACCCTCTCCTCTGAAGGGTAAAATACCGATCGGTTACCTGATAGCAACAGTGTAACCGTAAAGAAGTAGATTTTGTGCAGAAAAGGTTGTTTAGGCTGTAGGCTGTTAGATTTTTTCCTCCTACAGCCTAAATACCTACAGTAAAGGAGGTTAAGTAATTAAAAATTATGAATTAAAAATTAAAAATTGAGGGAAGAGAAAAGAATTTATGATTTTTAATTCATATATTTTCCCCTTTCTTAATTTTTAATT
>SBAY01000189.1 GCA_005239945.1 Nitrospira sp. | reverse complement strand
GAAGTGAATTTTTTGAGGGGGAAAACTTTTTGAAAGTGGTTTAAAACCACACAAGTTTTCCCCCTCAAACTCCCCTTTTCCAAAACTTTTTAACCACAACTAATCTTTGGGATGTATCACATCCCAAAGATTAGTTGTGGTTAAAAAGTTTTGGGGAAGAGAGGGGTTTAAGGGGAGAGAAACACTTTTTTCAAAAAGGGTTTCTCTCCCCTAAAAAAAACACCTCTCTTTAAACCACTACTAAAAGTTGGGGAATTTCTGTAATTTTTTCTTGCATTTAGTTAAAAAATTTGATATACTATGAAAAAGGACATATCTTTTCAATCTATGTCCTCTGCGTAATCTGTGGAGAAAAGAGGAGGAAAAATTATGTATAAAATTGCAGTTATTCCGGGTGATGGGGTTGGGCCTGAGGTAGTCAGAGAGGGAATAAAGGTATTAAAGGCAGTTTCAGAGATGACTGATTTAAGGTATGAATTGGTTTATTACGATTTTGGTGGAGATCGGTATTTGAAAACGGGTGAGGTATTACCGGATTCTGCCTTGAGTGAATTTCGACAGATGTCCTGTATTTATCTGGGGGCAGTAGGACACCCAGGGGTAAGACCAGGTATTTTAGAGAAAGAATTGCTCCTTAAAATTCGGTTTGAACTTGACCAGTATATCAACTTAAGGCCGGTTAAACTTTATCCCAATGTTTATACCCCAATTAAGGATAAAGGTCCGGAGGATATTGATTTTGTGGTAGTGCGGGAAAATACAGAATGTCTTTATTGTGGCATTGGTGGCTTTCTTAAAAAAGGCACCAAAGACGAAGTGGCAATTCAACAGGCAGTTTATACCCGAAAAGGGGTAGAACGATGTATTCGATATGCCTTTGAACTGGCAAAAACCCGGACCCGAAAGAAACTTACCCTTTGTGATAAATCAAATGTGCTCACCTACGGACATGACTTGTGGCAAAGGGTCTTCAAAGAGGTAGGACAGGAATATAAAGAGATAGAACAAAATACCGTCTATGTTGATGCTGCCTGTATGTGGATGGTAAAAAATCCAGAGTGGTTTGATACAATCGTTACTTGCAATATGTTTGGTGACATAATTACGGATTTAGGGGCAATGATTCAGGGTGGCATGGGGATAGCCGCAGGAGGCAATATCAATCCTGAGGGGGTATCGATGTTTGAGCCTATTCATGGCTCTGCACCTAAATATACCGGTTTGAATCAGATTAATCCCTTAGCCAGCATTTTGAGTCTACAAATGATGTTGGCTCATCTTGGACTTTCAAAAGCCGCAGATTTAGTGGAAAATGCAGTGATTAAACTCCTTTCTTTAGGATATATCAAGGATATGTCGGCGGGTAAAATGGGGCTGTCTACTTCTGAGGTAGGAGACTTAATCGCTAAATTTGTCAAACAGGTTTAAAACCTGGAACAGGTTTCAAACCTGGAACAGGTTTCAAACCTGAAAGAGGCAAAAACGGATGCGTAAATTGGTAAATCCCTCTTTTGTTGTCTTTGCCTTTGGGTTAATTCTGATAACTATGTTTTTCTGGATTAGCCATACATTCAAAAGAATACAAGTAGAGGAAATCAGTGCGGATGTTAAAAAAGAGATTTGGCGTCAGATTGGGCTATTAGAGGAGATATGTGTCTCCACAGATGATATTCCTCAAATACTTGAGAGAACCAAACCACAACTTTTCTACTTTCGGTTTGTAGGTAAACCATCTGTTCCTATGCTCATCAAGGTGCTTTCAGATAAAAAAAAGGATTGGAAACTTAGATTTATCATCGCCCAACTCCTATCTAAAACGGAAAGTAAAATCTCTATCCCCATTTTAATAACGATATTAAAGGACGAAACCGAGATAAAAAATGTTCGGGTAGCTTCTTGCATGGCACTGGGAACATTGAAATTCGATGAGGTAATCCCACCTTTGATGGAAACTGCTAAAGGTAACGACCGTCAATTACAATCAGCTGCTATTTATGCCTTAGGTGAATTACGAAAAGAACAAATCGTCAATAAGTTGAAAAAGTGGCAGAACAAAGAAAAAGATGCCCAGATTAAAAAAGAATTAGAATTGGCTATTGAAAAATTCCCGACAAAATAATTGAATAGGGAAAAGGGAAAACTCCCTCCCTACCTTCCGCTTTTATACTCAGCAGCAGGGTCATAAATAGCGATTTTGCAAACAGGTTGTTGAGGCTGTAGGTGTTTAGACTGTTAGATTAGGAAAAACTAACAACCTACAGTCTAACTACCTATCGTCATTATCAACATAAACCAAAATAAATAATAATCATAACCGGCTGGTGGTGAATAATCAAGTATAGGATAAATATCCCTGAGCCTGTGAACACGCAAACAAAAGGTATAAAGATGGTAGGTGTTGGGGTTATTGCTGTGTTTGCGTCCGGTGTTTTTCTTCCTAATTTCTTTATGAACTGGGCCAGACTTTCCCTATTTGAATGACTGAAACCATATTTATGGCAGAAGTCAATATAATACCTAATCCCTCAACCACTGCTTATAATGTGGTACTGATAAGGAATAGGGACTAACTTTTTAGCCAATATCGACTTAATATTGATATTTGCTGGGATATTAATCATTCGGTATTATCCTCTTTTTCTTTTTCTGGTTATCATGCAAAAAGTAATGATAACTAGTTAGGCGCATACAGAATTTATTGGTTTTTGCCAATATTATCTCTAAGGGTGTTTCTATGATGGAGGAAAGATATTACAAATTTTCTCAATATTTACGGAGGCAGTTTGGGATAAGGGTGCATAAGATTAGTGTTAATGCAGGATTTTCATGCCCTAATAAGGATGGGAAAATAAGCAAAGATGGTTGCATCTATTGTGATAACCGTAGTTTCAACATTGATGAAAGGTGGAGTCAAAGATCAATTGAGACTCAAATTAAAGAAGGAATAAATTTAGCCAAATCCAGATTTAAAGCCAAAAAGTTTATCATCTATTTTCAACCACATACAAATACCTATGGCCCTTTGGATTTACTAAAGGAGAGATATGATATTGTAAGGAGATTTGAGGATGTGGTAGGAATATCTATTGGTACCAGACCAGATTGTATAGATGAAAATGTCTTAGAATTAATCAATTCTTATACTGAGGATTATGATGTATGGATTGAATATGGTCTCCAGAGTATTCATAACAAAACCTTAAAGTTAATCAATCGTGGGCATCTATATGAGGACTTTTTAAAAGCAGTTCTTCTCACCAGGAAATACCCAAGGATAAAGATATGTGCTCATGTAATCATTGGACTTCTTTATGAAACAGAAGAAATGATTTTAGAAACGGCTAAGGTAGTTGGTAACCTTAAAATTGATGGTGTTAAGATTCATCCTTTACATATTATAAAAGGGACAAAATTGGAAGAGATGTTTTTGCAAGGGTTATGTAGAGCCTTAACATTATCTGAGTATATTGATTTAGCAATTAGATTTTTAGAATATTTGTGGCCAGGAACCATCATTCAAAGGATTAGTGCTGATTGTCCTGCGGAGTTATTAGTTGCCCCTTTGTGGATATTAGAAAAGAACAGGGTATTAGAGGGGATAGAAAAAAAGCTTGTAGCAGAGGATAGATATCAGGGGAGCAGATATACAAGTTGGGGCCACCTATGAAAAGGGTTTGTCAAGTAAAAAGAGACCGTTCAGAATTTGGGACTAAATTGAGACCGTTCAGAATTTGGGACTAAATTTTTGAAAATTGGATAAAAAATTGGCTTGACATTTTTGGGAAGGTTTTTCTCACAGATTCCATCAATCCTGAAGAGTAAAAAATCTTCGCACAAAAACTTCCTGAAATAATTCAATTTTTTATTCCTCCAAAAATTTTTTAAAAAAATATTTGTATTTTTAT
>SBAY01000235.1 GCA_005239945.1 Nitrospira sp. | reverse complement strand
GGTTTAAGGGGAGAGAAACACTTTTTTCAAAAAGGGTTTCTCTCCCCTTAAAATAGTTTCACACAATATTATACCAAACAATTAACCTAAATGCAATAAAAAATTTCTTGACATTCTTGCACAAAGATGATAAGGTATTATTGATATAGCACCTATTAGCCAAAAGTTCTTATCCAAAGTTTCCCGCACAAAGGAATTGGAAGCCTCAATGAGTTTGAGGTTTCTCTCCCCGACCAAGTTCGGGCATCCGATGAGAAGTTTTGACTAATAACTGCTATACACAGAACATCCATGAAAAAGAAAATACCTTCGGAACTAAAAAAAATACTTAAAAGATTGGTTTAATTGGTGATTTGTTATTTACTACACCTACAATTAAGGCTATAAAACAAAGGTAATCTTGATTAAAAATTTAGGCCAGGAGGAAATTGTCCATAGAATAAAAAGTTTAATGACTTATAATCCAATTAGTGAGCCTATTTTAAATTTAAAGGAGGTAGCGGTCTTAGCTCAATTAGCCACAGTATTTGTGGGTGGAGATACAGGTCCTATGCATGTGGCGGCCGCGGCAGGTGGTACTACGGTAGCTATGTTCACATCAACCTCCCCACCCACTAATGCATTATCATCTTATGCATGGAAAACATAAAATTGTTTATAATAAGATTCCCTGCAGTCCCTGTCAGGATAACAGTAATAAGTGTAAATCGTTAGCCTGTCTTGAGACAATCACCCATAAAGATGTTTTAGAAAAGATCGAAGAGATATTTAAGGGAGAAAAAATGCCTAAAATTTTAATTATTAATTTTGGTGGATTAGGAGATATGATATATACTACACCTATATTTAGGGAGATTAAAAAAAACCTTCCTGATTCATCTATTGCTTTTTTAACCGAACCCAAATATTCAGAAGTTTTTTATAATAATCCATACATCGATAGATTGATTCTTTTTGATAAATATAAATTAAACATGGTTAAACAATTTATATTTTATCTAAACTTAAGGGCGGAAAAATTTGATATTACCATTGACCTGCCTAAAAGTGCCCGGGGAAGAATGTTTACCTTTATGTCAGGTGCCAAAAAAAAGGGTTGGTTTTAGACATAAAGGATTGGAATTATTAGCCTATAATATTTATACCCAAAGAGACAATACTAAAACTATAGAAAAGAATTCAAAATATGTAGCCGAATTCTTTTTAGATACCTTAAGGGTGTTGGGTATGAAGGTAGAGAGTGCTAATTTAGAACTTTATCCATCTACAGAAGACAGAGATTTTGCCCTTGAATTTTTAAAAAATAGAGTAAATGAAGATTTTATTATAGGTTTAAACCCAGGAGCAAGTCAGAAGATAAAACAATGGGATGCTAAAAATTTTGCTCGATTAGGCAATGCCTTACAACCAGAATATAAAATAATTATAATTCAACCTCCTGATGATAAAGAAATAGTAAATAATATAATTACTCAGATGAAAGATAACCCTATGGTAGCCAGTGGATTGACTATAATGCAATTAGCCAGTCTAATATCGCATTTTTCATTATTGATTACTACTGATTCAGGTGTAAAACCTATTGCCGTAGCTATGAATATTCCTACTATTACTATTTTTGGGCTAACAAATTATATCAATTATACCCCAACATCAGGAACTCATTTAGTCGTAAGAAAAGACCTGCCTTGCAGCCCTTGTGGCAGGTTTGAATGTGATAATCCAAAATGTATAGAATCAATTGAAGTAGATGAGGTTTTAAAAGCAGTAGAGCAAATAAAATCGTTACTGTTCAGGTAGGCATGAAAAAACTTAAGAAATTTGCCACAAAGGCACGAAGAGGCACAAAGAAGATTTTAAACCCCTCTGGAAGTTGAAAAAGAAAGAAAAGGATGGAATAAAACCGATAATTTTATAAGTCGTAACCGTTCAGGTAGATAGACTATAGGCATTTAGGCTGTAGGGCGGAGGTATGTGAGATGATATGAAACTCAGGGAATTTGATAACCACGGTTTTGATGGTGACTCAAAAACATGGGAAACGAGAAGATTTTGGGTCATCAATACTCAATAGCTAACAGTCTACAGCCTATAGCCTAAACAACCTGAACGGTTACTATAAGTCTTAGTGAACCTTCGTGTCTTAGTGCCTTTGTGGCAGAATTTGTGGCAGAAATTATCCGGCAACTGACACCTGAACGGTTACATGAAATCTATATTTAGGAGATAACAAGATTGAAATTATCGGCTGTAATCATTACCTATAATGAAGAAGAAAATATAAGGCAGTGTTTAGAAAGTGTCAACTGGGCAGATGAGATTGTTGTAGTTGACTCCTTTAGCACTGATAAAACTGTTGAGATATGTAAGGAGTACACTAATAAGGTAGTCCAAAAGAGCTGGGAAGGATATGGCCCTCAAAAACAATTTGCTCTACAACAAGCATCATTAGAATGGGTCTTAAGTATCGATGCCGATGAGCGTGTAACTAAAGAACTAAAGCAAGAGATACTTTCAAGCAAGCTAAATAAAGATGCCTACTATATACCTCGTAAATTCTATTGGCTGGGTAGACAATTACAATTTGGCGGTTGTGGGAGAGAAAAATATATTCGTCTGTTTAAGAGACTAAAAGCCAAATTTACTCAAGAACCTGTACATGAAAGAGTAGTGATAGACGGTAAGATAGGCTATTTTAAAAATCATATCATCCATCGTAGCTATAGAAATATTGAGGATTATTTTAATAAATTTAACCGTTACAGTAGTCTTGAGGCAGAAAAAAAATTTAAGGGGGATAAACAGATACCATTTGTCTTTCAAGTTTTACTCTCTATTTTAGACTTTTTCAATCGCTATATCCTTAAATTAGGCTTTTTAGATGGCCAGCCTGGATTTTTATGGGCAATCTTTTCCTCTTTTCATCGCCTGGTGAAATATGCCAAAGTTTGGGAAATGCACAGCAATTTTAATTTCAGACAGGATTACAGGATAAATAGGATTTTTTAACAATCGCGGTTTATGGGTTTTTTAAAAATACTGTGGAGGAAATGTTTTCTTCCACCGTTTTGAGCGTTTGCGTTAGAAATTCCGTATCCTATAACCCTAAACAATACATCTTGTTAATCCTGTTTTAATCCTGTCAAAAAGTCAAAATGAGAATTGCTGGGAAATGCAAAGTAGAAAATTATGAATCAAACAAAAAATGGTTTTAATATATTACAGATTAGTTCTTCCTTAGACTGGGGTGGACGAGAAATGTTCCCCATGACATTATCACAAAAACTACTTGAAAGGGGACATAACCTTAAATTAGTTGCCCATCCTAAGGGAATGTTATTTAATCAGGCTAATTTATTTAAAATTCCAACTATACCCCTTAAGATGCATAAATATATTGATATTAAAGCTATATTTGCCTTAGCTAATATTATTCGTAGAGAAAACACAGACATTATCCATTCTTATTTTGCCCAGGACCTCTGGTTAATAGTTCCCGCAGTTATTCTTTCTTATAAAAAGCCTAAAATTATATTAACTCGCCACATGAAGTCTCATTGACACAAATAGAAACGCTTTATGAGGAGGTATTAACTACTAAAAATGAAGATATTAGTCATCAGGAATGATAAAATAGGTGATTTGATTTTGACTCTACCTTCTTTAGAAGCCATTAAAAAAAGCTATCCCGATAGCCATCTCTCTATTCTGGTTCAGGCATATACACAAGAAATTTTATTTAAGAATCCAGATGTGGATGAGGTAATAATAGATGATAAAAAAGATTTCTTTGAATTAGTCAGGAGGCTCAAAGATAAAAAAATTGATTTAGCCATAGTACTTTATCCCACCTGGAGAAACGCTTTATTATGTTTTTTAAGCAGGATTCCTGTCAGAGTTGGGACAGGGTATAAACCGGTGGGAATACTTTTTAATAAAAAGGTATATGTCCATCGAACGAAAATAATGCATCATGAAACAGATTATTGCTTAAAATTAGTAGAAAGTATAGGTGCTAAGCCACAGACTAAGGATGTCCAAATTTATATCAAAGATGAGGATAGAAAATATGGACGGTGGGTATTGGAGGAGTATCAACTTCTGAATTCAAAACCTATAATCGGTATTCATCCAGGTTGTGGCGGCTCGGCTTTGAATTGGACTCCTTCGAATTATTCCAGGCTAATCGATGAAATATCCTTAAAATATAAGGTAACGGTAATAATTACAGGAACTGATGGAGATAAAGATTTAGTAGACAAAATAGTTTCTCAGGCAAAAGCCGATTCCTTTGTTAATTTAACAGGTAAAACTTACTCATTAGGGCAATTAATGGGGCTTTTATCATTTTATCATCTCTTTATTGCCCCCAGTACAGGCTCAATGCATTTAGCCGGAGCAATGGGTATAAAGGTAATAGGATTATTTCCTCCTATTCGGGCTATGAGTCCTTTTAAATGGCAACCTTTAGGTAAAGGTCACCAAATTCTACTTCCCGCTGATGTTACCTGTTCCTACCGTAAGTGTAATCCCAAAAAATGCAAATTGTTTAATTGTATGGAAAGAATTACACCGCAAATGGTGTTAGATGCAGTAGATAAAGCGTTAGGAGAGTCTGTGATTTAGACAGTAGACAATAGACATCAGACTAAAGAGGGAAGAAATTGCAGAAAAATAAAGGCATGAAAATAGATCGATACTTGGTGGTGTCCAGGAATAACTAAATTCACCGCAGAGTTCGCAGAGACCGCAGAGGAAGTCGTCTTAACAATATGAAAAACAACAAAATTGCTATCAATCTTTGCGTTCTCTGTAATACAAACTTGCAAGATCTCGTTTTTTTAACAAAGTTTTTTTCATACAGCCTTTGATAGAAGCGGTATATTCGTTTGTCGAAAGATTAG
>SBAY01000048.1 GCA_005239945.1 Nitrospira sp. | reverse complement strand
TGGTATTAACTGATAACTGAGAGATTACCAGAGAGGATATATTCTGTTATGAAAAAAGATGTTCATCACCGGACACTTGAGGAACTTAAAGCCCTTGTTCAACAATTCATAGATGAGCGTGACTGGCAAAAATATCATAATCCTAAAAATTTAGCCATGTCTATTTCTATTGAGTCGGCAGAACTAATGGAAATCTTTCAATGGTTGACCTTAGAGGAATCTATTGCCTTGAAAAATAACAAGGCAAAATTCGAGCAGATTAAGGAAGAGGTGGCAGATATAATCATCTATTGTCTAAACCTGGGTAATGTCCTTGATATTGATTTAAGTCAGGCAATCGTAGAAAAGATAGAGAAGAATAAGTCTAAATATCCAACCTCTGAATACAAAGGGAATTTTGAGTGAAGGCTAAAGGTTAAGAAGGGATGAACCATCAAAGCCTTTAGCCTTCCTTCTTCACCTTCCTATCTTCAGCCTTTCTTTCCTACTTATTTTGGATTTCCCTTAACATGTTTTGGCTATAACCATCATCTGGATATTTACTTAAAAGCGTAGTAAACGCCCTTTTTGCCTCTTCAAGGCGGTTTTGAGTAAAGTAAAGTGAGGCAAGATTTTTAAGTGTGTCATAATTATTTGGGTCTAATCGAAGGATATTTTGACATTGCTCAATCACCTTATTGATTTCCTTCTTTTCGTAGTAGAGTCGTGCTAAGATATTATATAACTCTATAGAAGGAGCGATTTTTGCCTCCTCCAGATATTCAGAAATTGCCTCATCAATCTGACCACTGCCTTCATAAAGTAATGCCATCCGACGATGAATATCGGTAAGATTGGGATTTAATTCAAGCGCCTTCTTAAAATTCGTAATCGCCTCAGGTATCATTTTTTTACCCGAATAAGCCCGACCAAGATTATAATAGACAATAGGTAGCTTGGAGTCGATTTTAGCCGATTTGTTGAGTTCTTCTATTGCCTTATCATATAACTCCATACTAAGGTAATTATTCCCGCGGTTATTATATCCACCGGCACAATTGCGGATTATATCATTAGCCTTTTCATCCTTTGAAACCTTTGGGTCGTTTATTCCTCTTAAGATAATTTCTGTTGCCCCTTTTTCTAATTCTTTCAATATGGTTGCCTTTGGGGTATTATCCTTTAATATTTTGAGGAAAAACCAGACAGGAATAGTCGTAAATCCCTTTGGGATAGGCTCATCCGAGTATTGATAACATGGTCGTTTGTCAAAGTTTTGGGTCAAGATTTCATTGAATCTGGCCAGTCCTAACTCAGTCCCCGATGTAGGATAAAGTTCAAACTTCATATCAGGGTATTTATACTTTATTTCCTGGGCATACCAATCCTGGGATAAAAATGGTGTATCGAGCAATGCTACCTCCTGTCTTTGATTTTCTACATAGTAAAGATACCACACCGGAAAGCCATTTACATCCCCTTTTATGAAAAGGGCGGCATCATCATCTAAATTTTTTATTAAACTTACCCCTAAATCATGGGCAAAAAAGTAATTTTTATGGTTACAATGAAAATAATGAATTGTGTAGGGAATAATGGGCAGAAGAATGAATGGGAGCATAAGCAACGGATTAGGGATTAATCTGGCTATTCCTCTGAGCCCATAACCAATAAAGATGCTGAAAACAATATATCCAGGGATATAGTAATCTTCTATGTTAGAAATTCCATAACGGATAGAAGAGGCAATATCGGTTAAAAGAATCAGAAGTAAAAATATGCCTGTCCTTCTTTTCTCGGCAATAAGTAAAATCAAACCCACTATTCCCAGAGGAACAATCCAGATAGTAAATTGATGTGGGAAAAAGCGAGTCAGATGATGTTGAAGGTTTTGCAACCAGATTTGCGGAGATGAGATAAAGAAATGGGCATAAGCCTTCAAGGTGATATAATCCATAAATCGGGGAAATGTTACCGGGTTACCCCAATTAAGCGGTGGATGGGCAAAGGCGCGAATAGGCAGGTATAAGTATAAAAGCAATGGCAGGGCAAAACAACAAATTGCCTTTAAGAGGGTTGAAGTTTCAAGATTGTGGGTTGAGTTTTTTTTGTTTTGCCAGCAGACTACCGTGATAAAAAAGATACTTGCCGGGACTAAGTAGATTGTTTGCATGTGGTGCGCAAAGGATAAGCCAAGGGTGAAGGCGAATAGATAAAGGTAGAATTTTGGATTTTGGATTTTGGATTTTGGATTTTTTACTCCTACCATTAATTCCTGCCATTTTAATAGGATAAAAATTAGTAGTGTGGCAAACAGGGCATTGAGGGCGTATTTCTCGGCTATTACTGCCTGTTCCCAGAAGGTAACCGCAAAGCAAAGCATAAAAGTGGCTACCACTGCCGGGATAAGGGACGAAAGCATGGAGCATAGAGCATGGAACATGGAGCGTGGGGTCTTTTGCTCCCTGCTCCGTGCAAAGTGCTCCGTGCTACTACCCACCTTTAAACTTATAAAATAGACCATCATACAGGCTAAGGAGGCAAAAATCGCTGACATTAAGTTAAATCGATAGGCAATATTGCCTATGGGCAGGAGTGTTGAGAATAGTTTGCCAAATAAATTATAGAAAGGATACCCCGGTGGATGACAAATTCCCAGATGAAATGAGGCCGGTATCATATCCCCGGAATCGTGAAACCCTATGTCCGGGGTAAGGGTTTTGAGGTAAATCAGGAAGCTGGTGAATAAAACAAAGATACCCATAATATATTGGACCGTATTAAACGGTAGAGATACAACCTCTTCCTTCAGATTAAAAAATCTGTGTCTGAATGAGTCCTTTTTCTTTTGCGGTTTCTGTCTAATTTTCTTTTTAGCCATTTTTAATGATTATCCCAAGAATTACCTTAACTTTTAATAGTAGTTTAAAAAGGTTAAATTTATGAGGGGAGAAACCTTTTGAAAAAGGTTTCTCCCCTCATACTCCCCTTTTCCAAAACTTTTTAACCACAAGTAATCTTTGGAATGTAGCACATTCCAAAGATTACTTGTGGTTAAAAAGTTTTGGGGAAGAGAGGGGT
>SBAY01000210.1 GCA_005239945.1 Nitrospira sp. | reverse complement strand
GGGGAGTTTGAGGGGGAAAACCTGTGTGGTTTTAAACCACTTTCAAAAGGTTTTCCCCCTCAAAATATCCACTTCTTTAAATCATTGCTAAAAGTCGGGGAATTTCTGTACAAACAACTAAAAAGTTGACAAAAACCAACAAGTTTTGTATAATACTAATATCAATTATAATTAATTCTTTATCCCTACTCAATTGATGAATAAAGTAACACAAACATCCTGCTTGTGATTATTTGTTCCTTCCTCAATCTGGAAGATTAAGTTATTTTTTGCTATCGTCCATATTAATCAAATTATCAGGGACAAAGCAATAATTGATAATTCTACCTTTATTCACAAAGGAACCTGGTATGTCAGAGATTTCGGTAATTAGATGTTCTACTTATCAACCTGTAGAGATAGATAAGGCGGTAAGAGAAGCGGTTAATTTTATTGGTGGAATGGGTAGATTTGTCAAAAAAGGTATGCGGGTCTTGCTCAAACCTAATCTTTTATCTGATAAACCACCGGATAAGGCAATTAATACTCATCCAGGTATTATCAAGGCAGTAGCAAACATGGTAATTGAACAAGGAGGGATTCCTTGTGTAGGTGATAATCCAGGCATATATAGCCTGACAAGGGTAATCCAAAACTCAGGACTGGCTGAATTCATCCGTGGAGAAAATATTTTTTTAGTGAATTTTAGCCAATACATCCTGAAACAAACACCCCAAAATTACACCTTCAATGAATTTAAGATTGCTAAGGAGGTCCTGGAAGCTGATTTGGTTATTAATCTACCAAAGATAAAAACCCATGGACATATGCTTCTTACCTTAGCCGTAAAAAATCTCTTTGGATGTCTGGCAAGGCAGGAGCGGATACAATGGCATCTTAGAGCCGGTATCAACAGGAATTTTTTTGCAACAATGCTCGTAGAATTATACAGCCTCATTCAACCTGGACTGACTATTGTCGATGGGATTATCGGCATGGAAGGAAATGGTCCTGGAAGTGGAACACCGCGGGAGATTGGGGTAATTATCGCTGGAATCGATTGTCTGGCAATTGATACCGTCATCACCCATATTCTTAACCTGGATAGCCAACGCCTTTATACCATTAAAGCCGCAGAAGGAAGGAACCTGGGAAAAACTTCATTGAATGAAATAAACATTTTGGGTGAAAACATAAATCATCTGATAATTAATAACTTTCAACTGCCGTTAGAATTAAAAGAAGATTTCGAGTGGGGATATTATATTCCGAAAAGATTTCGCACAACCTTAAAACATAATCTCATCCCTAAACCAGCAATAGACCCAACTAAATGTAACCTTTGTTTTATTTGCCTTAATAATTGTCCTGCCAGGGCAATCACTACAGATAAAAGAAGAGTAATTATTGACTATATCACCTGTATTCGTTGTTTTTGCTGTCAGGAGTTTTGTCCCCAAGGAGCAATCACCATCAAGGAAAGCTGGCTTTGTAAAAACAATCCATTAAAACTTATCGATGCCATTAAAATTTAAGTAAAAAGTGAAAAACGAAAAGTGAAAAATTAAGGTAAAAAGGTAAAAATGATAAAAATTGTAGATAGTTTTTCACCTTTCATTTTTAGTTTTTCACTTTCATCTTATCTTCCAATTTAAGGTTTCCGGGCAAGATTATTTTGTCTGTCGGTAATATTCCAAAGATTATTTCAGTTTGTTCTGGATTACTTATTCCTGTCCGCACAACCCGTTTAATGGCTATTCCATTTTTATAAAGATAAACGAAATTTTGACGCCTTTCTTTAAATATCGCCTCTGAGTTTAAAAGTAGCACATTATTTTTAGAGGTAAATATTATCTTTACCTCTACGCATTCTCCTATTTCAGGTAATTTTTTAGCCGAGTCTGACGCAATTGTAATTTTAGAAATCGATTGGTCCGGATTTCCCTCTTCAGCTTGAATATATCTCACATATCCAGCTAACCATTCCTTTGAATTTTTAGCCAGGATACAAGCTTGTTGCCCGGCTTTAATATTCCTTGCATCCGTAGTTGATAAACGAAGACTTACCTGTAATTTATCCAGTGTGGCTATCTTTAGTAATACTTCATTAGACAGGACATACTGTTTTGGTAAGACATTTTTTGCTATGACCACGCCTGATTGAGGGGCTAAATAAACTAAATTATTGAGGTGTTCCTGGGCTGATTTCAATTCTTCCTGGAGTCTATTTTTGTTTAATAATGCCTCTTTATGCGCAATTTTAGTACTTTCAAGTTCTTCTTCTCCGATTTCTTGTCTGCCATAAAGTCCTGTAGTTTCCACCAATAAACTTTCTGCCTCAACAAGGGTATTTTTTGCCTCCTTTAATTTGATTTGAGTCTCTTCAACCCGTTGTAAGGCATCTTCCTTGTCAAAGAAAATAAGTTCTTGCCCTGCTTCAACGCTCGCATTTTCCTCTACCAGGACCTTATCAACTACTCCTTTAGCTTTAGCATAAATTGCTGTCTCCTGTTGTGCCTCCACTATGCCGGTAGTCAAAATAGAAGACTCTATTTTACTTATAACCGGTGCAATTATCCTTACCTTTGGAATCTTTGGGGCTTTAAGATAGAAAAGTAAGGAAATTAGCACACAAATACTAATAAGGATTAACCATCCAATCCTTTTTATTGTCATTGTTTATTATTATATCATAATTTTTTCAGGATTGCAAGTGTAAAATTGAGAAGGGGTGCGTGTAAAATTTGTGGGTAAAGTGTCCAAAAAGGTAACTGTTCAGCCAACTGCAAGTTTTTCATTATAAATAACTGTAAATTGTAAAATGGGT
>SBAY01000023.1 GCA_005239945.1 Nitrospira sp. | reverse complement strand
GACACAGGCGAAGCCTACCCTTTTTAAATTAACATACCATCTTGTCCCCGAATCCTACCTTAAAAAGAAGAACCCTGAAAATTTACTCTTCAGAACTGTTCAAAAAAAAAGGTGCTTGACAATTTATAAAAAATATTCTATAATTATATATTAGAATTTAAAAAGATTTGGGTAGTGTTCGATTAAGTGTTAGGAGATAAAAATGTATATAATTAAACCCTTACCGGGAAAAAATATAAAAGATATTTACCAACCAAATTTCCCACCTAAGGAACTTGTTGGGGGTTAAACACTTCAATTGACACACCACTCATTTAAGACATTGTAACTATTTACCCAAATGAAATACAAGGTGATTAGGGTAATTAGGTAATCGGTTGTCGGTAATCGGTGCGCCGATTACCGACAACCGATTCAGATGGCTAAAGTGTTACAAGATATTTATGTCAGAGGGGGTGTAAAATAATGGAGCAAGGCAATATTATATTGCCTGTACTCATTTCGGCCATTTTGTGTGGTATCCTTGGATATTATGGCCGAAGATATTTAGAGAAGATTAAAACAGGTACTGCTGAAGAGTTAAGTAAAAAAATCATAGAAGAGGCAAAAGAAGAGGCTCAGAAAGCAAAGAAAGAGGCTATCCTTGAGGCAAAAGATGAGGTGTATAAAGAAAAGACTGAATTTGAGCGGGAATTTCGCAATAGAAGACTTGAGATTGAAAGATTAGAGGCAAAACTTAGACAGAAAGAGGAGAATTTAGACCAAAAAGTAAGTAAATTAGAGAAAAAGGAAAGAGAGGTACAATTATTCGAAGAGACACTTTTAAATGAAAAGAAGGAAGTGGACAAGTTAAGATTGGAGCAAATCAAGCAATTAGAGAGTCTGTCAAATCTATCCCGTGAAGAAGCTAAAAAATTACTGATGCAAAGCATTGAGAGTGAGATTAGACATGAAGCAAATAAAATGATAAAAGCGATAGAAGATGAGGCAAAGGATGTTGCTGAAAAAAAAGCTAAATGGATAATTTGCAATGCTATTCAAAGATGTTCTGCGGACCAGGTAGCGGAAACCACTGTTTCTGTCGTTCCCTTGCCAAGTGATGAAATGAAAGGAAGAATAATTGGCCGTGAAGGACGAAACATAAGAACGATAGAGAATTTAACCGGGGTGGATTTAATTATTGATGATACACCGGAGGCGGTCATCCTATCTGGATTTGACCCTGTAAAAAGAGAGGTTGCCAAATTATCATTACAGCGATTGATTACAGACGGTAGAATTCATCCTGCCAGAATCGAAGAGGTCATTACCAAGGTTCAAACTGAGGTAGAACAATCAATAAAGGAAGAAGGTGAAAAATCTACTTTTGACTTAGGTGTTCATGGGCTTAACAGTGAATTAATATATCTCTTAGGGAAATTAAAATTCAGAACAAGTTATGGACAAAATGTTCTTCATCACAGTATAGAGGTAGCTCAAATAGCCGGGGTCATGGCCTCTGAATTAAATGTAGATGTGAAATTAGTTAAACGAGCAGGATTGCTTCATGATTTGGGGAAATCGGTTGATTCAACGGTAGAAGGTCCACATGCATCTATCGGAGCGGATTTAGCCCGTAAGTATGGTGAATCAGCGGATGTGATTCACGCTATCGCTGCTCATCATGGCGAAGTGGAACCTAAAACAGTAGAGGCAATTTTAATTCAAGCCGCAGATGCAGTTTCTGCCGCAAGACCCGGCGTTCGAAAGGAAAGTTTAGAAAATTATGTCCGCCGCTTAGAAAAATTAGAGGCAATTGCCTCCTCTTTTCGTGGAGTAGAAAAATCTTATGCTATCCAGGCAGGTAGAGAACTACGCGTTATAGCTTCATCTAATGAGGTTGACGAGGCAGAATTGGCTGCATTAGGGAGAGAAATTGCTAAAAGGATTGAAGATGAATTAGAATATCCAGGACAAATTAGGGTAACAATGATTAGAGAAACCCGCGAGATAGTTTATGCAAAATAGGAAGGTGAACAGTTATCAGTGCTCGGTGAACAGTTACATGATTACCGGTTACCGATTACTGATTACCATCTTTTTAATTACCTGATAAAGGAGAAATATGTCTTGAGGATTTTACTGGTAGGCGATATTGTTGGAAAAAAAGGACGACAGGTAATTAGGGAACTAATACCACAGATTAAACAAGATTACAAAATCGATTTTTGTATAGCTAATGGTGAAAATGCGGCAGGTGGATTTGGATTAACACAAAAGACAGCCGATGAAATCTTTAAAGCTGGCGTAGATGTTATCACCGGTGGAAATCATATCTGGAATAAAAAAGAAATATTTCAAATAATAGAAAATGAAAATATCATCAGACCGCTTAATTATCCACCTGGTGTTCCCGGTAGAGGATATAATATTTACAATGTCCAGGAGAACCTTTTAGCCATAATAAATTTAGCCGGCAGGGTTTTTGTAGATGAATTAGACTGCCCTTTTCGGACAGTCCTGCCTGAAATTATCAAGATAAGAGAAAAAACCTTAAATATCGTTATCGACATGCATGCTGAGACAACATCGGAAAAGGTAGCTATGGGTTGGTATTTAGATGGCAAGGTAAGTGCTGTCATTGGTACTCATACCCATGTTCAAACCGCAGATGAAAGGATTCTGCCTCAAGGAACAGCCTATATTACCGACATTGGCATGACTGGTCCACGGGATTCCGTGATTGGGGTAAAGACAGAAATAATCTTGAAAAAATTTCTGACACAAATACCATTAAGATTTGATGTAGCCAAAGGAGTAGGACAACTCTGTGGTGTCCTTCTTGAGATTGATACCTCAACCGGTAAGGCTAAAAGTATTAGCAGAATTCAAAAAATTCTTGGAGATTATGAAGAATGATTTTTTGAGGGGAAAAACCTTTTTCAAAAGGTTTTTCCCCTCAAACTCCCCTTTTCCAAAACTTTTTAACTACAAGGGTATGGATTTTAGTTACCCAAGAAATGGGTAACTAAAATCCATACCCTTGTAGTTAAAAAGTTTTGGGGAAAAGAGGGGTTTAAGGGGAGAGAAACACTTTTTTCAAAAAGGGTTTCTCTCCCCTTTTAAAAAATCTCTACATGGAAAATAACATCCCGAACGGAAATTTAAGATTAGTCGCCTGGGAACTCACACGAAGATGTAATCTCTCTTGCGTTCATTGTCGGGCAAGTGCGGTGAATAATGAGGCTTGCCTTGATGATGTCAACAAGGAAGAATTAACAACGGATGAGGCTTTCTCATTAATTGATGAAATAGCCAGAGTTAGTCGTCCTATACTTATTCTTACTGGTGGTGAACCACTACTTCGCCAGGATATATTCAAAATTGCCTCTTACGGCGTGACTAAAGGTATTACGGTTGTAATGGCTACCAATGGCACGCTCATCGATGAAGAGCTCGCTAAACAAATTAAAACCAGTGGCATTAAGCGAATCAGCATCAGCCTCGATGGTGCCAATGCTAAAACACACAATGAGTTCAGACAGGTTACCGGTGCCTTCGAAGGGGCATTAAACGGAATAAAATGGGCGAAAATAAGTGGCATTGAATTCCAGATCAATACCACCATTACCAAACAAAATTATACCCAAAGCAATGACATAATTGCTTTAGCCGACCAATTAGGGGCGGTTGTATGTGATTTTTTCTTTCTTGTCCCTACAGGCAGGGCAAGAGAAATGGAAGGGCAGGAGTTAACCCCGAGGGAGTATGAAGAGGTGCTAACCCGATTAGACAAAAAAAGCAGGGATGTGCCTATCAAGATTAAAACTACCTGCGCCCCGCATTATTCCAGAATCAGACACGACTTCAGCACCACCAGAGGTTGTTTAGCAGGAACGGCGTTTTGTTTTATCTCCTACAAAGGTGAGGTATTTCCCTGTGGGTATTTAGATGTCAATTGTGGGAATATCAGACTTGCGAATTTTTACGACATCTGGGAGAATTCCCCTGTGTTCAATGACCTTCGTGACCTATCAAAATATAAAGGCAAATGCGGCAGATGTGAATATCTGCATGTTTGTGGCGGTTGTCGGGCAAGGGCTTACGCTAAAACTCAGGATTACTTAGCCCAGGAGCCTAATTGTATTTATAAGCCACACAAGGGTAACCGTTCAGGTAGATAGACTGTAGGCATTTAGGCTGTAGGGCAGAGGTAGGTGAGATGATATGAAACTCAGGGAATTTGATAACCACGGTTTTGCTGGCGACTCAAAAACATGGAAAACGAGAAGATTTTGGGTCATCAATACTCAATAGCTAACAGTCTACAGCCTCTAGCCTAAACAACCTGAACAGCTACACACAAGGAATTAAGTGGTTTAAAAAGAGGGAATCTTTGGAAAACGATGAATCTGACATGGTACCATGAAATATTTAATCGAAAAGGAGTTGAACATGGAAAACAATTTATTTAAACCACCATTAGAATTTAGCCGTAAGGCGCATATCAAAAACCAGAAAGAATACGAACAACTTTATGCAGAATCTATCTCTGACCCGCAAAGATTTTGGGGAAAACAGGCTGAACAACTTACCTGGTTTAAGAAGTGGGATAGTGTCATGGAAGGGAGTTTTAAGGATGGCCGCATAACCTGGTTTAAGGGGGGAAAGCTAAATGTCTCCTATAATTGTCTGGATAGACATCTTGCTGAAAATAACTGGCGTAAAAACAAAGCCGCTCTTATCTGGGAAGGGGAGTCAGGTGAAAATAAAATTTACACCTATCAAGAACTTCATCGACAGGTTTGTCTGTTTGCCAACTTGCTAAAAAAATATGGGGTCAAAAAGGGTGAGCGGGTTGTTTTTTACATGCCTATGATTCCCCAATTAGCTATTGGGATATTGGCGTGCACCCGCATTGGGGCGGTTCATAGTGTGGTTTTTGGCGGATTTAGCGCTGTATCCCTTCGGGAAAGGATTATTGACTCCCAGGCCAAATTGATTGTTACAGCAGATGGTGGTTTTAGGAGTGGCAAGGTAATTCCCTTGAAAAAGAATGTGGATGCGGCAATTTCAGAATGTCCGAGTATTGAGTGGTGTCTTGTTTGCAAACGAACACATACCCAAATAGATATGAAACCGGGGCGGGATGTCTGGGTTGAAGAAGAGCTGGCAAGGGATGAAATCTCATCGGTTTGTGAGCCGGAACCAATGGATGCCGAAGACCCACTCTTTATCCTTTATACCAGCGGTAGTACGGGCAAACCAAAAGGTCTTCTCCATACCACTGCCGGCTATCTTCTTTATACCTCCCTGACCTTTAAATGGATATTCGATTATCACGAGGAGGATACTTACTGGTGCACAGCCGACATTGGCTGGATTACCGGGCACTCCTATATTGTCTACGGTCCCCTGACCAATGGGGCTACAACCATTATGTTTGAAGGAGTACCAAATTACCCTGCTCCTGATAGATTCTGGCAAGTTGTGGAGAAATACAGGGTGAATATATTTTACACTGCCCCTACTGTTATTCGGGCTTTAGCCAGAGAAGGGGAAGAATGGGTCAACAAAAGGGATTTAAGCAGCTTACGATTGTGTGGGTCTGTGGGTGAACCGATTAACCCCGAGGCCTGGCTGTGGTATTATCGCGTGGTGGGCAAAGAAAGATGTCCCATTGTTGATACCTGGTGGCAAACAGAGACAGGCGGCATACTTATTTCCCCCCTACCCGGGGCAATAACCCTTAAACCCGGTGCGGCCACTAAACCGTTTTTCGGTATTGAGCCAGCCATCATAAAAAAGGATGATGCTGAAAATAACCAGGGCTCCCTGGTTATCAAAAAACCCTGGCCTGGCCTGGCCAGAACCATTTATGGCGACCACCAACGGTTTTTGGATACCTATTTTTTCCAGTATCCAGGAAACTATTGCACTGGTGATGGTGCAAGGCAGGATGCGGACGGTGACTTTTGGCTCCTGGGCAGAATCGATGATGTAATTAATGTTTCAGGACATCGCCTGGGAACGGCTGAGATAGAAAGCGCCCTGGTCAGCCATGAGAAAGTGGCTGAGGCTGCTGTCATCGGCGTTCCACACCCGATAAAAGGTGAAGGTATCTATGCCTTCGTTACCCTCAAAACGGGGGTTAAAAAAACTCCGGAATTGAAAAAAGAATTGGTCCTCCAGGTGGCTAAAGAGATCGGGTCTATTGCCAAGCCGGATAAAATTCAGTTCGCAGATAGCCTGCCTAAAACCAGAAGCGGAAAGATTATGCGCCGTATCTTGCGAAAAATTGCCCAGGGTGATATAGACCAAATCGGTGATATTAGTACCTTAGCCGATTCCTCGGTCATCAAAAAACTTATTGACCAAAGGGAGGTTGAGTAATTAAAAATTAAAAATTAAAAATTAAAAATTGAGGAAAGAGAAAAGAATTTATGATTTTTAATTCATATATTTTCCCCTTTCTTAATTTTTAATTATACGAAGGAGGTGTAATTATGTGGTATGTTTCCATCTTCGACGCCAAGCCAAATGCCTCGTTGGATGAGATTAGACTGGAACGAGAAAAATGGATAAAAATGGGTAAAGACAGGATATTTAGTCAAAAATGTCGGACGATCAATCGCTATGAGGTGCTGGGCATTTCTCCATTAAAGATTATTTTTGTTATCGAAACAGATGACCCCTCTGTTTTAAACCTGCTTACCCATCATTTTGAAAATGCCTGGAATTCTGTTTCCTATCCCATTGTTCAGCGGGAAATATATGAGGCCATTGAAGAAGATAAATCTATTGTTGCTGGGTAATTACCGGGGACAACATTAGACCATAGACATCAGACATTAGACTTAAGTCGTAAGTGGTCAACCGGAAGCTTAATCTTTCAGCTTTTGGATGAGACAGGTGTTCATACATTATCTTTTTCTCCATCTGACCGCTGAATGCTTACTCTAAGTCTGAAGTCTAATGTCTGAATTGAAGGTAACTAAATACTTATCTTCTCCTTCATCACTATCCCACTATCACGGTTGATTATTTCCCGGGCTAAACTTATATAAGATTCGGCTCCTGTAGAATTTATATCATAAAGGATAATAGGTTTACCAAAACTTGGTGCCTCTGAAAGTCGGACATTACACGGAATAATGGTTTGATAGACTTTATCCTTGAAACATTTATTAATCTCGGCGGTAATCTGTTGGGAAAGGTTTGTTCGGGCATCGAACATAGTCAAAAGTATCCCTTCAATCTTCAGGTCAGGATTAAGTTTGCCCTGGACAAGGGTAATTGTTCCTAAAAGTTGCCCCAATCCTTCTAAGGCATAATATTCACATTGAATAGGAATTAGGACCGTTTCTGCGGCAACTAAGGAATTCAAGGTAAGTAAGCCTAATGAAGGTGGAGTATCGATAAAAATATATTTATAATTATCTTTAATCGCGATAAGGGCATTTTTTAATTGTAACTCCCTTTTTTCTATGTTCACTAATTCAATCTCTGCCCCGGTTAAGGTAACATTGGAAGGGATTAAATCCAGATGTTCCATCTCGGTTTTCTGAATAGCCTTACTAATTGACTCTTTCCCAATCAAAACCTCATAAATGTTCGGTTGACACTTATGTTTATCAAACCCTAATCCACTTGTAGAATTACCTTGTGGATCCATATCAACCAGCAGGCAATCCTGCCCTAACATAGCCAAACATGCGGCTACATTTACAGATGTAGTAGTCTTTCCTACACCACCTTTTTGATTAGCAATAGTAATTATCCTACCCATAATATTTTCCTCCTTAACTACTTTTCAAATCTGATAAGCTTGACTAACTTATTTCAACGGTTTTCGTTGTGGAACTCCTGGTCTTCGAGGATATTCTAAAGGCGAAGGGTTGAGTTTTTCTATAATCACCAAGTTTCTTTTCTCATGAAGGATTGGCAGGATTATTCGTTTTTGTTCTCTTATTCTGCCACCTAAAACATCTATGGCCTTTTCTGCCTGGCTTATTTCATTCTGGACATCAAACCCTTTTTGGGCGATAAATATCCCCCCTATTTTTAAAAAAGGTAACGCACATTCCACCAGGGTATTTAACTTAGCCACAGCCCTGGCTACGACGATATCATATCTTTCTCGATATTCTACTTTTTGGGCCAAATCTTCTGCTCTACCTATCAAAATTTTAAATTTTATTGCTAACTGATTTTTAAGGTGATACAGAAAATCTGCCTGTTTTTCACTTGAATCCAATAAAATCAATTCAATCCCAGGGGAACAAATTTTTAGTGGTATACCTGGAAATCCTGCTCCCGTGCCAAGATCAATTATCTCCATCCCCTTATCTGGATTAAAGCCACAAAAACAGGTTAAGGAATCAAGGAAATGTTTAATAATGATTTCCTTTGAGGTTTTAATCCCGGTTAGATGTACCTGTTGGTTATAACTCCTAAGTGTATCTAAATATACAGAGAACAATTTTATTTGAGAGTCATTTAAGTTAATTTCTAACTCCCTTGCCCCTTGTTTTAGCAATTCTTGCCACTTATCTTTTTGCATCTTGTTTTATTAGAGTGTAATATATTTTAGGTCACATGTCAAGAAAAAAATCCACAGTTCAACAAATGCTACAATAATATCATCCCTTCGGGATTAAATGCAAATTATTAAAGGCAAACCCCAACGGGGTAATATTATTGTAGCAAAACTGAGGTATTACCATAATGGTAGAATAAAAATGACAGGTAACTAAAAAAAACAATTGACATCTCTCCTTTTCTGGTATATACTTATTGACAAGGAGTAAAAAAATGGGAATAGTGGTTAAAAAATATGGAGGGACATTTGTTGGTAGTCCAGAACGGATAAAAAAAGTAGCCGAGCAGATTATAAAGGCTAAGGAAAAAGAACCTCAAATAGTGGTTGTTGTCTCTGCAATGGGCGATACCACTGACGAGTTAATCGAATTAGCCCACAAAATTACTGAACTTCCCGATGATCGCGAAATGGATATGCTCTTATCCACCGGGGAGCAGATTTCATGTGCCTTGTTAAGTCTTGCCTTGATTTCTATGGGATGTCCTGCGGTCTCTTTAACCGCTCAACAGGTAGAAATTTTAACTACCGATACCCACACCAAAGCCAAGATTCAAAAGGTATCTACTGATCGCATATTAAAAGAATTAAATGCAGATAAGGTATCTGACCCCAAGGGACTCCTAATTCTTTATCCCCTCCCTTATTGCCTCACAAGGTGAAATCTTCGATGCCCTTGAGGCTGGGTAATAGCCACTAAAACTAATCAATACACAAATAACACCTGACCACAGGAGCGATTCTAAAAATATATCAATCTTACAATCACCAGCCAACGCTATGCAACCTGTGGATAGAATTACCCCAATGAGTAATCCATAGAAAGAAAGTAAAGCCCCTTCCAGCATAAAAAGATAAAGGATATCATCCCTCCTCCCACCTACAGCACGCATTATCCCTATCTCCTTAACCTGTTGTCTAACCGCAAGCATAATCATATTCATTATTCCACTGCCGGCTAAGATTAATGTTGCCAATCCTATCCCTAAAACAATCATTCGGCTAATCCATTGTTGATTTTTTATCATTTCTAATAGCCCTTCTGCGGTTGAGACCATAAACCTTTCACTATCAAAATCAAATTGCTTGCCTTTTTTTATCCCCTTCTTGTCTGGGAATCTCTCCCTTAATATCCGCCGTATCTCATCTTGCAAGACATCCGGTTTACCATCTGTCAGGATAACTACCTCTAAATTCCTTGTGGTAGAGTCAAGGACATCATTACATATTGACAGGGGAATAATTACCTGGTATTGTGTCCATTCCTGGTTTGTCCCTATCCCAATTACCCTGAATCTATTCTCGCCAATCCTGATTTTTTCACCTACCCGTATCCTTAATTCATCGCTAATGGTGCTATCAAGAACACAAACCTGCCTCTTTCCTTTAATATCACCCGGCAATATAAATCTGCCACTCTTAAGCTTAAGGGAATGGACTGTTTTGTATTCAGGCACAGTTCCTACGACTGATACATTTTTTCTTTCTCTTCTTAGATATTTTATATCTTTCTGGGCTGAGATTTGATAAGCGGTGTGGGGAAAATAATCTGAAAGGAAGGCTATGTCTTTTAAGCCAATCTCCTTGTCCATTATCCAGATAGAGACCATCTGGCTACCTATATTGGTCAGGGATGAGATAAGTTCTTCCTGCCTTTTGGAGGTGTGATAAAGGTTAAGGGTAGAGCTTAATACACCCACACAGATACACCCTATTATCAGTCCACTGCGCAGTTTGTAATTAATCAAATCCTTCCTGGTTAAGTAGAGATAATCAACTATCTTCATGGGCAATCTGTCCGTCTTTTAAGTGATATACCTTTTTTGTTCGCTCTGCTATCAGGGGATTATGGGTAATAACTACAACAGTTATCTTTTTCTCTTCATTAAGCCTGGAGAGTATATCTATAATCTCGCCAGCTGAGTTTGAATCCAGATTCCCGGTAGGTTCATCAGCTAATATAAGTTTAGGTGAATTTGCTAAGGCGCGAGCAATTGCTACCCGTTGTTGTTCTCCACCGGATAACTCTGCCGGT
>SBAY01000043.1 GCA_005239945.1 Nitrospira sp. | reverse complement strand
TATTACCGAAGAGCCGTGTGAGGGAAAACCTCAAGCACGGTTCTGTGAGGGGCATTAAGCAATTAAAAGGAGGTTGTTGAATATGTCTACTCGACAAAATGCAAAAAGAATTTGTTTAGTGATAGTCGGGTTGCTGATGTGCACATCAAGATTCACCTTCGCTACCCCGACAACTAATCTACTCGTTACTGATATGAGTAACCATCGTGTAATTGAAGTTGATCCGATTACCCATAATGTTGTCTGGCAGTATGGACTGACAGGTAATCCAGGCTCTGGACCAAATCAACTTAACAACCCGTGGGAGGCCGTCAGGTTGACTGATGGGAATACACTTATAGCTGATTACTCTAACCAGCGCGTGCTTGAGGTTAGACCTACTGATACGAGTGGCGGGACGATTCTTTGGGAGTATACAGAACCAGGAGGTAATTTTTATCCAAAGGATGTGAAGAAATTACCCAATGGTAATGTGCTTATAACAGACACTGGGAATGATCGAGTCCTTGAGGTTACCCCTGTGTATCCAAACACAGCCATTATTGTCTGGAAATCCAGTAGTATGCCTCAAGAGGGTATTCCTCTAAAGGAACCATGGGAGGCTGAAAAACGAGGGACAGATACCTACCTTATCACTGATTATGGTAATCATCGGGTGATTGAGGTTCAGGCAACAGGGCCAAGTGGTGGTAATATCATCTGGCAGTACGGACTGACAGGTAGTTATGGCTTTAGACCAAATGAACTTAATTATCCTACTGATGCCAACAGGTTGATTTGTAACACCATACTTATTAGTGATTGGAGAAATCAGCGAGTAATTGAGGTGCAGCCAACTGGGACATTTGGGGGAACGATAGTCTGGGAATGCAGTCCGGCTACCGGATTAACACTCAACGGGCCTAGGGAAGCTATCCGAATGAGTAATTGGAATACGCTTATAGTTGATAGTAATGCTCACCGAGTAATTGAGGTTAAGACAGGTGACTATCCAAATTTTGCTACGGCAAGCATCGTCTGGCAGCAAGGGCAGACAGGTGTCGCAGGCTCTGGAACAAATCAACTATATTCGCCTGTGGATGTAGAAGAGCTCGGTATAGTCAACATCGCCAAGGCAAAGTATCAGGATTTTACATACAAGGATATGCCGAGAAAATTTGCCGGGATAGTGGTGCCATTCCTACCGCCGGTAGCTAATCTACCAGAGATTAAATTGAATAAGTCTGTTTCCCCTACAGAACCAGTATCTATCGGGGCAATATTGACTTACACTATTTACTATTCTAATGTTGGCTCAGGCACAGCGACTAATGTGGAGATTACGGATATGATACCAGATGGGACGGAGTATGTAATAGGTACTTCAAAGGTTGTGAGTGGTCCAGCAGCAACTAAATTTTATTCGCATAACGGTGGCTTGAATTTCGATAATTCACAATCAACACCAGTAACGCATGTGAAATGGTCAATTTTTTCGGTTGCTCCATATGAGAGCGGGGCATTAGAATTTAAGGTAGTAGTTAAGTAAGGAATAGAGGGTTAATCTTGTAAGTTATCGCGAATAAATTTAAGAAAATAGCACACGGATTTCACGGATGAGACGGATTAACACGGATAAAAAATCAGTGAAAATCCGTTAAATCCGTGTAATCTGTGTTCTATTAAAATGTGTGTTGTGTGAACTTTGCGTCTTTGTGTGATAAAGCGAAAACAATCTTTCGCATTGCGGACATATTTTCATAATTAAAATTGCTGTTCATAAGGAGATATTTGTGAAGATTGACGAGAGAAACATTGAAGTTTTAGATGAACAGATGGTGGAGGTGTTAAGAAAAAAAACTCCTCAACAAAGGCTTATTATTTCATTTAAGATGTGGGATTCAGCAAAAAAACAGTTAACTTGTTACTTACGAACACTACATTCGGATTGGTCTGATGAAAAGATTCAAAATGAATTAACAAGGAGATTATCTCATGGAGCTATATGACTTACTTAAATATTTGATAAATGCCTTTGAATCATTAGGAGTTCAGTATTTCGTAACCGGTTCGAATGCTTCTGTCTTTTATGGTGAACCAAGATTTACTAATGATATTGATATAGTTGCAGATATTAGGGAAGAACATATTCCTGAATTGCTAAAATTATTTCCTTCAGCCGAATTTTATATAAGTGATGTAGCAATTCGTGATGCAATCCAGCATAGATACCAATTTAACATAATACATCCTGCATCTGGATTGAAAATAGATGTAATTATTCCTAAAAAAGACGCCTTTGATAATAGTCGGTTTCAACGAATAAAACGAATCTGTCCAGCAGAAGATATTAAGGCAAGTTTTTCTTCACCAGAAGATGTAATAATAATGAAAATGAAATATTATAAAGAAGGAGAATCAGAAAAGCATTTACGAGATATAACCAGCATACTTAAAATCTCAAGCGAACTAATTGATAAAAGGTATATTGAGGATTGGGCAGTTCGACTTAATCTCATGGATATTTGGAAGGCAATATTGGCAAAGTTAGATTAAAATGGAAGATGTGAAAGACAATAGCACACGGATTTCACGGATGACACGGATATCTACGGATTAATAAGGTTTAGGAGTTAATTCTTTAGAATTTTATAGGTATAAAAGGCTAAAGCCTAAAATCCATAAAACCTTTTTCAACCTGCACAGGTAGGCAGATATTTCTACCTGATTATGGAGTGCGGTAGAGTGAGATATTTTTTAAGATTTCACGCAAAGACCGCAAAGAGAGAAGAAAGTACGCAAAGGGGAAAATAAATATAAATATATTCTTTCCGCCCTTTGCGAAAACTTTGCGTCCTGGCGAGAAATATTTTTCTGGCAGTTTCGCACTTCAAAGAAATAAAGAAATAAAGAAATAAGGAGGTGATACGGTATAGTCAAAAAATGTTAGTTTGTGGAAAGTAGTGGCTTGCCACCGCTTTCAAACGGTTAACTGGTAACCATTTAACTAATTACCATTTAACCAATTACCAAAACAAAAGGAGGTAAGAAAAAATGCAAAATGCAAAATGCAAAATGTAAAATGGCTAATCGGGATGATGACGATTGGGTTGATGATTGGGCTTCCAGCGATTAGTCAGGCAATACCCGGGACAAGGGTGCTCATTACGGATAACCCAAACCATAAGGTGATTGAAGTGGACCCGGTGACGAACAATGTTGTCTGGGAATATGGAGGACCAGGGATACTCAACTACCCAAACGAGGCGATTCCACTGACCAATGGGAATATCCTCATCGCGGATACCTATAATGGCCGGGTAATCGAGGTAGCAGCCACCCCCACGGTGACAGTCTGGACATACTCAACCGGGCTTTCCAGACCAGTTGATATAAAGATGTGTACTAACTACACGGGTGGTACTCCAACATCTACTTTGTTGATTACAGACTTCGGCACCAATAAGGTAATAGAGGTGACATATCCCGGTGGGGAGATTGTTAGGGAGATCTTAGGCTCATATTTCGGTGGCAGCAATTACTATGTCTTCTGGGAGGCAGAGAAGCAACCTGGAATGGGAACACCAACCTACCTGCTTACCTGTAGAAGTAACTACGGCAGGGATAGCGTATTGAAGGTTTCCTCATCCACAACCACCTTTATTGTTACCTGGCGGTATGGTTACGACCCTAACAACCCAACTCAACTAAGTAGTTTGAATGACCCACGAGACGCTAATTGGACACCCTGCGGAAATGTGTTAATTACGGATACGGATAATAAGCGAGTGATTGAGGTTCAACCTCTTGGTTCAGTGGGTGGACTCGTTGTCTGGGGAAAACAGTTGAGTAAATATCCTTATGAAGCTATTCGGATAGAAAATGGAAGTACACTTGTTGCAGCGGGTTCTGGAGATGATAATAAGGATGGTAAATATGTGGGAACAGCCAGTGTAAGTCCTGTCATATGGGAATTTAGACCTGATTTGATATGTGAGTGGCAGTATACCAGTGGTACATCTACCTTTGTCGATATCGAGGAGAAGGGGATAATCAACATTGCGAAGATAGAGTATAAAGATGTTGATGGGAATAAGATGCCGAAGGTATTTGCTGGTGTCGTCGTGCCTATTTTCCAACCAACGGTAAGCTGGGTTGGTTCACCAACGATTGTTGCCATCAAGACAGTTTCACCACAAGGACCGCAAAAGCCACTGACAACATTGACCTATACGATTGAACTGAGGAATACAGGCAATGGGACAGCAACAGCTGTTGTGGTTACTGACCAGGTTCCCGATGGGACAAAGTATGTATTTGACAGCGATGCACCAGAGGCAGATGAGTTCTCACATGATGGTAGGGCAAGCTGGGATAATGCAGAAACTGTTAGCCCCATTACGCATCTTCGCTGGAATTTAGGCGTTTTAGGTCCAAATGAGACAAGAACACTTACATTCAGTGTAGTGATACAACCGTAGGTAGGAAGGTAGTAAGGATGTAAAGCAGGTAAATGATTTAATCCGCAGATTTCGCAGATTACACAGATTAAAAAAATAAAAAATCTGCGTAATCTGTGAAATCTGCGGATAAATCTACCTGCCTAATCCTGTCAAGAAATAAATCTAAATCAAAAGGAGGAGTAAAGGAAAAATGAAAATGTATGAAAGGCTAAAGCCTAAAATCCAAAACATTATCCAAAGCGTTACCCAAAACGCTATTTCCAGAGTTATTCCCGGAGTTAATCCCGGAGTTAATCCTTTAGGATTTCATTCTTCAGGATTTCATCGGCTGCTTGGATTAGTAATGCTCGGGCTGGTTGTGTGTCTGCCAAAATTCGCAGACGCTACTCCAACTACTAATTTGCTTATTGCTGATGAGAGTAACCATCGAATGATTGAAGTGGACCCCATTACCCATAATGTTATCTGGCAATATGGGCAAACTGGGGTTGCTGGTTCAAGGACAAATCAACTTAACTTACCTCACGAGGCAACTAAATTAAAGAATGGAAATGTGCTAATTGTTGACAGTTTTAATCAACGAGTAATTGAGGTTCAACCTACCGGGACATCTGGTGGAACAATTGTTTATCAGTATGGGCAAACGGGTATTTCGGGTATTGGTCCAAATCAACTTGGGGTTTCAATGGATGTACAAAAATTATCTAATGGGAATATACTTATTGTTGATGGGAGCTATCATCGTGTACTTGAAATTCAACCCACTCCTCCTGCTGGTGGTAGTATTGTCTGGGAATATAGTACTGGTCCCGGATTACCATTTGAAGCAGAGAGACTATTAGATGGAAGTACACTTATTGCCATATATGGGGGGGCAGGTAAAGTAATTCGTGTGACAGGTAATCCTCCAACTACTATTTGGAGTTACGATGTTGATGGGAATAAGGATGCTACTCAATTAATAAATGGGAATATACTCATTGTTAATTCTGATAACCATTATGTAAGAGAGGTGCAACCTATAGGTACATCAGGAGGGACGATAGTCTGGCAGTATGGTCAAGAAGGTATTCCTGGTAGTGGTACAAATCGACTCAGAGACCCTCAGGAAGCCATCAGGTTAGCTAATGGCAATACTATGATTGTCGATGGTTATAATCATAGAGTAATTGAGGTAAAGACATCCGATTATCCAAATTTTACCGCAGATAGTATTGTCTGGCAGCAGGGAATAACAGGCATGTGGGGCGGTATTTGGAATCTGCTTTATCATCCTGTGGATGTTGAGGAGATATGGCAGGGGATTTTGAACCAGGTGCTTGTGGAGTACAAGGATATGGCAAATATGCCTCAGCCGGTAGTTACGGCCTGGGTATTTACGCCACTTCTTCCACCGGTAGTCGAGCCACCAGTGCTTGAGGTAACAAAGACCGTTTCCCCAGCAGGCACGCAGACACCAGGCACGGTGTTGACTTACACGATTGCTTATACCAATACCGGGCAAGGCACAGCCACAGATGCCGTCTTTATGGATATGGTCCCACCAGGGACAGTCTATGGCACAGGCACAGCCGTAATAGTCACAGGCCCAGCAGGAAATATCACCTACTCACATGATAGCGGTGCAACTTATAATACTTCAGATTCAGCGCCAGTTACCCATATTCGCTGGTCAATTCCAGCTATTGGACCTGGTAAAAACGGGACATTACGGTTTAGCGTGAGGATACAGTAATTTTTATGGAGTGCGATTAGATTTAATCCGCAGATTTGCAGGAGATTAATCCGCAGATTTCGCAGATTTCGCAGATTAAAAAAATAAAAAATCTGTAATACAAACTTGCAAGATCTCGTTTTTTTAACAAAGTTTTTTTCATACAGCCTTTGATAGAAGCGGTATATTCGTTTGTCGAAAGATTAGG
>SBAY01000272.1 GCA_005239945.1 Nitrospira sp. | reverse complement strand
TTTCAAAGAGCTTTTAATCTGGAGCCACCAACAAGGGAAAATGGGCAAAACCATTGAATCTGTATTGGCAACTCTCTAAAAAACGCAAAAGTTCAGTAAGAAACATTTGATTGGAAGGTTAGCCCAAATAGAAATAACGTCGAGTATATGGTTTCAATAGCAAATTCAGCAGCAGCGAGAGAAGGATTAACTTATGACATTTAAGCATCTTGTTGGAAAATCTACACTAAACGAAGGAATAACTATCCATAAAAACTTTGAGAGTTTTTTTGAAAGTCCTGAAGCTGGTTTTAAAAAAGAAATTACACTTTTATTTGGTGAGGGGCAATCAATTAGAGTAATCCTAAGGCGATTAAACAACATTCGAGGACATGTTCAAATTAGGTATACGTCAAAGTCACATGCTTCGCTCATTGAGTGGCTTAATAATGTTTTTATTGCTACAAAAGAAGGAACTATTGGAGAGTTTTTGGAGTTTCAAAAAATATCGGCAGACATTTTTATAATAAAACCGATTACTGTAGAACAATCCCATAATGCTCAATTATATATTGCTGACTCGATGTATTATAAAACTGTAAAAGATAGCTTACAGGATAATAATGCTTTTCATGAAATTGAACAAATAATCAAGAGTGTAGGTTTTAAAATAGGTGAGGGACAAATGTTTTATAACCAGGAAATAGAAAAAACTTTTTCTAAATTGGGATGGCAAAAGGAAGGAAAAGTAATTCCAGAATTAGACCTAAAGTATGATTTTAGAAAAAATGGAATTCAAGTTGAAGTTGAATTTGGCAACGCAAGATCTTATTACCAAGATTATATAAAATTCATGCTTTCATATTTAACAAAACAGATACAATTAGGCATGCTGATAACACCTACGATAGGTTTTGCAAATCTATTATGTGAGATCGGAAAACAAAAAGCATTACAAAGAGGTCGTAAAACTTACTCTGGCATGATGCATTTTGAAAAAGCATATAAAGAGTTTACATATTTGAAGTCTATTTTTAATATGCCTATCGTCATAATCGGTATGGACATTAGTCCACTGTAGAAAATATCATGGATATATTTTAAACAAAAAGGGGATAATGTAGTTTTTTATAAAGGTTATTCGCCAGAATTAAAAGAACAACTTTGGGATAGAATATATATTTCAACCCTGTTTACCTTTTATTGGGATAAAACTATTAAGACAATTAAATTTTATAGCAAAAGTGTTAAGCATCCATCTGATATTTTTGTTGGTGGTGTAATGGCTACTTTAATGAAAAATGAAATACGAGATGAAATTAAGGTAACTATAGTTGATGGTTTATTAAATGAGAAAGGAAAATTGGGTTATAAAGATGATGATAAAATAGATTGTATTCTTCCAGATTATTCAATCATAGATTGACAATCCAATCGTTTATTAAAATATTTTTATCCAACAGATGATTCTTATTTTGCTTATGCTACCAGGGGCTGTATTAGAAAATGTGAATTTTGTGCAGTTCCAATTATCGAACCTGTATTTACAAATAGTATATCAATTGCTAAGCAAGTAAAAGCTATAAAGGACAATTTCGGGGAAAAAAGACATTTGCTTTTGTTAGACAATAATATTTTAGCCTCTGAAGAATTTCCCAAAATAATTGATGAGATAAAATCTATTGGTTTTGAAAGAGGAGCTAAATACATTTCAAAAACAAGCGATAAAAAGGTTTATTCTGATAGATATGTAGATTTTAATCAAGGTATAGATGCGAGATTACTTACAAAAGAAAAAATGAGATTGTTAAGTGAAATTGCTATCAAACCTTTGCGTATAGCGTTTGATGATATCAAGCATAAAAATATTTATATTGAAAAGGTAAAATTGGCAGCGGAACACGGAATTAAAACTTTATCCAATTATATCTTATTTAACTTTAAGGATACTCCAGAAGATTTCTATGAAAGGTTAAAGATTAATATAGAACTAAATGAAGAATTTGAGAAGAAAGGATACAAAAGCAGAATATGGTCGTTCCCGATGAAATATTCTCCAATAAATGGCGAGTTTTGTAAAAATAGAAAATATGTAGGAACGCATTGGAATAAAAAATATTTAAGAGGAGTTCAATGTGTATTATTCGCTACTCATGGAGTAGTTGGTCCTAAAAAGCAATTTTTTGAAAAGGCATTTGGGAAAGATGTAAAGGAATTCATAAAAATACTTATGCTGCCAGAAAATTTCATAATTTATAGAAATATTCATTTAGATAACGGTGATAGAAATGAATTAGATGACACAATCAATTCGCTAAGCAAAGAACAAAGGGATAATCTTATAAAAATAATATTTTCTAACAATTTTAACAATATTGAGACTCAAACTAATGATAAATATATCTTAGATATTTTGGAGTTGTATAAAATAAAATGAACCGACAATAATGATATCGGGGCAGACTCGGAAAGCTAAATTAAAAAAATATAAGGAGAAATCAGATGGTAAAGAAAAAATTAAAGCTATATCTGGATACTACCATACCTAATTTTGCCTTTAATCCTCATACTCCTGACAAACAAGAAGCAGCTAAAACACTATTTGAAGAAATTAAAACAGGAAACTTTGAAGCTTACATCTCTCAAGTTGTAATTGACGAAGTTGAAGATACTCCTGAACCCAAAAGAAGCAAAATGCTGGAATTACTTAAAGAAACAGAAATTCTGGCTATTACCGGGGAATGTGAAGAATTAGCTGAGGAATATATAGCCAAAAAGATAATCCCTGGAGAAAAAGAAGAAGATGCTCTACATATTGCAATAGCAACATATTATGAGGTTGATGCTCTTGTCAGTTATAACTTTGAACATATTGTCAAATTAAAGACAAAGAGAGAAGTCCCTGTGGTCAATATGCTTATCGGCGGATATAAAAGTCCGGATATAATCACTCCAGAGGAGGTGGTTTAAAATGGCTGTAAGATATGAACCCTTAGATGAGATCCATGAAATACAACAAAGACATTATGAAGCAAGAAAACATCTTAATTGGGAAGCGAAGAGAAAACTGATAGGGGAAAAGACAAAAAAATTCTTGGCATCTAAAGGTTATATTCTTGTTTCAGGAGAAAAAGGTTGTCGGATGGTGAAACAGAATAAGGATCGGGAAGAGTAATAGCGGCGAAGAAGGGACTCGATCTACAGAAGTGCTTAATAAATTAAGAAAGAAAACAGATTACGATGATTATGTGAAAAAGCATCTTCATAGCACTGGTGATATAAGAGATTATAAAGCAGTTGAAAGGGTCTCCACAGGCTTGCTTAAATTGTTATACCCCAATTTGTCTATGATTAATACTGATGTGTTTGAGAAATATTGCGTAAATTATGCTAA
Source organism: Nitrospira sp. (assembly GCA_005239945.1). Lineage (GTDB taxonomy): Bacteria > UBA9089 > CG2-30-40-21 > CG2-30-40-21 > SBAY01 > SBAY01. The sequence continues at coordinate 297 of SBAY01000272.1, read as the reverse complement.
AGAAATAAGACAACTTGGGAGAAACCAATTATCGCTAAAAGATGCTGAATATAATAAAACTATTGCTGAAATATCTGTAGTTTGATAATCTACAGCTTAATATGGAGGAGCCAAGGTAGTGTCAAATAAAATATGGAAGAATATGAAAGAAACCACAAAGGCCACAAAGGAAGGAAGTGTTTTTCTATTAATTAAAACCTTTGTGAACTTTGGTATGTCAGGCAAAGCGTATGTAGAACCCGATGGATGGAAGAGCCATAAGACCAAATTTGCCGTTCGGGTCTAAGCTGTTTTGAG
>SBAY01000368.1 GCA_005239945.1 Nitrospira sp. | reverse complement strand
TGCGTGGGATTTGGTGCTGAGATGGTTGCTAACCTTTACTCAGACCAGACTTTCACTGATAAGAACTAATAAACTTGCTCGGCACACTCATTTTTTAAAAACCCTCCTTGTATAATTAAAAGTTAAAAATTATGAATTAAAAATTAAGAAAAGGGAAAATATATGAATTAAAAATCATAAATTCTTTTCTCTTTCCTCAATTTTTAATTTTTAATTCATAATTTTTAATTACTCAACCTCATTTTAATTTATTTCTCGCAAAGACGCAAGAAAGATTTCTCGCCAAGGTCGCAAAGATATTTTTATTTCCCCTTTGCGGACTTTGCGAAAGTTCTTTGCGTGTTTTGCGAGAAATCTTTAATAATTGCTGGAATCTCATCAAAGAGTCTGTCCTTTGGCACGCATCTATCTGCTGAAGTTATCCCCTCTTTGCAGGACATCTTCGATTCATACATAGTATAGAGTATTACCTTTGTAGTTGGCATTGCCTCTTTAATAGCTTTACACGCCTCCACGCCGTTTAATTCCGGCATCTGTATATCCATCAGGATAAGCTGTGGTTTGAGTTTTTTGGCAAGTTCAACCGCCTGCCGGCCATTGGCTGCTTCACCAACTACAGATACCTTACCTACACTACTAAGATAGTCGTTGAGGGTCTTTCTGAAAAAATCATGGTCATCAACAACAAGAATTTTAATCATTATGGTTATAAATTAACATATTTTGAAGAAATAGTCAATCAGGTGAATACTGTATTTTTTAAGGGAAAAGGGGAAAGGGGGAAAGAGGGGTAAAATTTTTCTTGACAATTCCAAAAATATATGTAAAATGGAAGTATGTATTCCAGATTAATTCAACCGCCAAAAGATAAAAGTTTCTTTTTATTTGGGCCTCGTGGAACGGGGAAAACGACCTGGGTAAAGGCATCTTTCCCTGGTGCCATCTATTTAGACCTATTAGAGTCCGAGCTTTTTAATGATATCTTAGCTAATCCCCAGAGGCTACAGAATTTCATTCCCAAAGATTTTAATGATTGGATTATTATCGATGAGGTGCAAAAGGTTCCTGAACTTTTAGATGAAATACATCGATTGATTGAAAAATACAGGTACAAATTTATTCTAACTGGTTCAAGTGCCAGAAGGATAAAACGAAAAGGACCAAATCTGTTAGCCGGCCGAGCATTAACCTATTCTTTACATCCTCTTACTGTTTCAGAACTTAGGCAAGATTTTAATCTGACTCATTCTTTGAGGTATGGACAACTTCCTTGTGTTTATACAGAAGCAGACCCGAGGGGTTATCTTGAGAGCTATGTCAAAACTTATTTAGAAGAAGAGGTGAGACAGGAAGGGTTAACCAGAAATTTAGGCGCCTTCTCTCGATTTTTAGAGGCAGCAAGTTTTTCTCAAGGTGCAATTCTTAATATTTCTTCGGTGGCACGGGAATGTGCTGTTGAGCGGAAAGTGGTGGAAAATTATTTTGCCATCCTGGAAGATTTACTAATTGCTTATAGATTGCCTGTTTTTGCTAAAAGGGTTAAAAGACGACTTAGTACGCATCCAAAATTTTATTTCTTTGATGTAGGGGTTTATCGCACTTTAAGACCTATGGGACCCCTTGACATGCCTGAAGAAGCAGAAGGCAGTGCCTTTGAAACACTCCTTTTTCAAGAACTTAATGCTATCAACTCCACCTTAAACTTAGGTTATAAGCTATATTATTGGCGTACATCTAATAATATGGAAGTAGATTTTGTGTTGTATGGAGAAAAGGGGATTTTTGCCTTTGAAGTTAAACGGACAGGTAGAATCTCAAAGTCAATGCTGAAAGGACTAAACTCCTTTCTCAAAGATTATCCTATGGCTCGTGCTTATTTTATTTATGGAGGAGAACGATACATGAGAGAGGAGGCTATTGAAATTATTCCTCTGAGTGATATTCTTAAAAAACTTCCTGAAATTTTGTCTTAGTATGCGGAATTCCTTCTGTTTCTTTTTCCCGTAACCGTTCAGGTGTCAGTTGCCGGATAATTTCTGCCACAAATTCTGCCACGAAGGCACTAAGACACGAAGGTTCACTAAGACTTATAAAATTATCCGTTTTATTCCATCCTTATTCTTTCTTCTTCAACTTCAGAGGGGTTTAAAATCTTCTTTGTGCATCTTTGTGCCTTCGTGCCTTTGTGGCAAATTTCTTAAGTTTTTTCATGCCTACCTGAACAGTAACTTTTTCCCTTTGTTACACCCTTATTTAACCAACCCCGCCTTTATGGCGTATCTGGTCAAGTCAGCAGTAGTGTGGAGGTCAAGCTTTTGCATGATTCTTGTGCGGTGGGTTTCTACTGTTTTGAGGCTGATAAGTAATTTGTCTGCAATCTGTTTATTGGTAAGTCCTGAGGCAATCAATTGTAAAACCTCACATTCTCTATTTGTAAGAATTCCTTGCACTTCCTGCCCACTTCCTTGTTCATCAAACACCTCTCTGGTGATTGAAGGGCTGATAAATTTTCCACCTGAAGCTACAGTTTGTATGGCATAGAGGAGGTCGGAAAAGGCATTGTCTTTAGGAATATAACCCGAGACACCTGCTTTCATAAACTGCTCAACCATTAAGGGGTTGGTGTGCATGGTAAGAAGTATGACCCTGGTATTTAAACCTTTTTTGCGAATTTCTTTGATAATTTCAATACTGCCAGGACCCGGCATAGAGATATCAAGGATGGCTATATCAGGTTTTGTCTCATATATCAGCCTCAATGCCTCATCTCCATCTGCTGCCTCTCCTGTAACAACAATTCCCTCTTTGGACTGAAGCAGACCAGAAAGCCCCTGTCTGAAAATAGCATGGTCATCAGCAATAATAACTTTAATCATTTTAACCTCCTGGAAGGGAATAGGGTAATGTCAAAAACTAACCAGTAGAGTAGAGGCAGAATCCCTGAACTATCATTCGTTTCATCTGCCCCCCTCATCAAACCGTGCGTGCGGTTTTCCCGCACACGGCTTTCCGA
>SBAY01000069.1 GCA_005239945.1 Nitrospira sp. | reverse complement strand
CTTTCTCTTTACCGATAACCTTTTTCCCCGATAACCGATTACCAGATTCCACTTCGGATGGTTAAATTGTTACTATCTATCAAATCACGCGTGACAGAGTAGTACTTTAGGTAGGCTGAAGGTAGAAAAGTGTCAAAATACTTTAGTCTTCATCTTTCCCACCTAATCTCTTTTTAATCTCAAAAAACCTGTTTCCTGAATGCCGTAACCGCTCAGTGAACGGTGGGAGAAATTTCCTCTTAAAAAAGGTGGGCACAATATCCTCAAACTCGTTGAGGCTTCTAACATCCGTTCTTGTGGTTACTTTCCACCGTTCACTGAGCAATTACCTGAATGCCTCACTTTTTTATTGACATTTTCTCTTACAATGGTTATAATGTAAAGTGAACTGAAATAGGGTAAAGGAGATATTGAATAATGGAGCCTGCGGCTAAATTAAGTAGTAAATACCAAATTGTCATTCCTAAAAAAATAAGGAAAAAATTAAGCCTGAATGCAGGGGATGAATTGATAATGAAGGTCGAGGATGATAAAATAATCATGCGCCCAAAACCTAAAAGTTATACGGAGTATATGTTAGGATTAGGGAAAGAGGTCTGGGAAGCAAAGAAGAAATAGTAGAGTTCTGCAAAATAAGAAATCTAAAAGAAGGAAGATATGCCACAAAGTCACCAAGACACAAAATTCCACAAAAAGAAATTTTTAGTGAAATTTTGTGGCTTTGTGGCTTTGTGGCTAAAAGAATATGTGTAAAGGAATGGGAAAGAGGAGAAAAAAATGGATAAGGAGAATAAATTAAGACAACTCCTGAAAAGGTATCATATTATTGGCTTAGATGCCCAAATTTTCATCTATCACTTTGAAGATAATCCTATATTTAAACCATTTACCATGACACTCTTCAATCTCATGGAACAAGGAGAAATAGCCGGGGTAACCTCGATTCTTTCCCTGTTGGAAATTATGGTTAAACCTAAGGAAAAACAAGAACATAAGTTAGTCAGTGAATATAAATTTTTACTGACTACCTTTCCCAATTTAGTGGTAGTAGGGGTTGATGAAGAGGTAGTTGATTTAGCCGCCTCCTTCAAGGCAAATTATTCTATTGAGACCTTATGGGCAGTTCAATTAGCTACGGCTAAATTATATGATGCCGGCTGTTTTATAACTAATAATCAGGCTCTTAAGGAATTTCGTGAAATTAAAGTGATTACCATCTCGGATATTTTAGAATAGGTTTTAAACCTGAAAAAGGTAAAAGATTAAGGATGAGAAGATTTATTTTATTTTTAATATTATTTTTGGGAATATCATTTTTATTTTATATTATACTTTCAATAGATTTCAAACCGGTTAACATGAGTATTTCAGGTTATGTTTCATTGGAAGATATGTCAAATCTGGAGGGAATAAAGGTTGAGGTGGTCACCACCTATCATAAGGCTATTTTCAGAAAACCTATAAAACATTTCTTCACTGATTCCATAGGATTTTATCAATTAACGGAAATTAATGCCCCAAAAGGAAGTGTGGGTGAAATCTTTCTTCTCTGGTTAGATGGTCGTAAGGAAAAAGCACCATATTTAAAATTAAGAATTACTAAAAAAGGTTACCTGACAGCAGAAGTTTTAATTCTTAAGTGGAAACCTATTATAAAAATACCCATATTGAGTTTAGATAAAGAAGGACCTCGTAGGCCATTAAATGAGATAATTACTGGAGATGGAATTAAAATTATAAAGAATGTGACTAAGTATAAATTTTGTGCCTTGCATGATTATCTCTGGTTTTATCCTGAGTATTATGACATGGAAATCAGAATCCCTACAGATGATAAAGATAAAGATGTCCAGGCTAAACTTCGCTTAATTATTGCACCACGCTACACCAATTTTGAGGAAGAACTTAATGAATCAACACAGCGGTTAAAAAAATTAATAAGGCTTCTTATCCCGGAGATTTCTGCGCAAGAGATAAAATCACAGGGAGGAGTTAATTTTGCTAATTCATTATCAAATCCATCTTTAGTTGATAAACTAAATGAGATGTTAATTGACTCTAAGATAACCTATATTCATTTGACATCTATAGAGTTGGTAAAGAAGTCAGGAGGAAGAGATTAGAAGTTAGAGGTTAGAAGGAAGAAGAACCCATCTAACTTCTAACCTCTTCCTCCTAAATATCAGGAAATAAACGATATGACAAATTATTATATTACCCAAATTTTTGGGGCACATTATGATGGCCCGTGTTATTTTATTGGATTAATTCCTTTTGTGGTGGGAATTATTTTTGTTTGTTTTCTGGAGGAATTTGTCGCCTGTATAATTAATTATCTAATGACTAATGATGAGGTGATGCGCATAAGACTTATCTTATCTTCTATTATCGTAGCTTTATTTGTCATATTTTCCATAGGAACAGGATTATTATTTTATCATAATGTTTATCTAAACGAAGAAATACCCGGTTTGCAATTTCTTCTTAATGTCTTATTCTTTCTTTTTTATCTGGGATTATTTTCAGTAGGAATCTATATTTTACTCGTTTTGTGGAGTAAGAAATTAGATTATGGTATCGGGCAAGGGGGATTATGTGGTTTGATTTTTGGTATTAGTGTAGTTGTCACCCTTGATTTTATAGGTTTGGAACATTATGATAAAATTTTAGTGATCATCCTCTTTGCAGGCCTGGGGTTATTGTGGGGACTTTTGGGGAAAAAAGAGGTGATTTTACAAAAATGGGTTTTACTCCTCTTCCCAGTCGAACAAAGTGTTATTATCTCTTTAATCTTTAGCGTATTTTTAATCTGGCTTTTCAGGGCGTTATATGGTATTAATTTTGAGAATGAACGATTTTTATCCCTGGTTGGCTTAGTTTTATCGGCTATCACAGTCACTTTTACCAGTATTTACTTGTTTCGGGTAATTCGGTCAGAACCTTTTGATAGTAGTCCTTATAAGAAAAATCGGTATCTTAAATTGGGTTTATTGATATTTTTATTCTTCTGGATTGGTGGGTTATATTCTATCTTAACCATCAAAGTAACTTTATAGCCAAGAGACATAATACCTCAACACAAACATCTGAAAGAAATTTTTATCACGAAACAATGAAAGGATGAAGGCACGAAATGGAATACTACTGATACCTAACACCTAAAGTCTTCAACTAACTGAACGGTTATCTTCTTTTAAAACCGCGTTTGCAGCGAGACATAGTGGGAATCGCCTAACTCATCATACGGTTGATAGGCATAATCAAGATTAAATGAGGTAAAAGTTATACCAAAGCCAGCGGTTAAACCTAACCCTTCGTCCTGTGGACCTGATTTATACCCTGCCCGCAAGGCAAGTACTTCTTTGATGACATACTCACCACCAAGTCCAATGTAGGCATTATTATCATTGGGTAGAGTAACATCACAGACTAAGGTAACTGGTGCATTGGCAGGATGATAGGATAAACCACCTTTTAAGGCAAGTGGTAATTTATCGCCTTCCTTCATATACTTTATGTTACTGCCAAGGTTACGGATAACTGCACCGAGGTTAAGTCCTGGTTTAGTGGTATTGTAGAGCACCCCAAAATCAATAGCCACAACATTCGCCTTTTTATCCGCTATCTTAGTAGTAATTGCCTTAAGAGTGCCACCTATGGCTAAATCATCCCGTACCTTTCTCCCGAGGGAATAAGCCGCAGATAAATCTGAGCCACCCCACCTGCCATCCGGTATCCCATCTTCATCAAGATGCTCATCCATATTGCCGTAATCAAGGTAATAAACGCTTATCCCTGTTACCCCAACTCCATTTGGAACAACCAGGCTGAGGTAATTATAGACTAAATCATCCACCTTATCCAATGGTGTCAGATACATAAAGCAGGCCTGTCTTTTATTAAGTTGAGCCAGTCCTGCCGGATTCCAGTAGGCGGCGGTAGCATCATCGGCTAAACCCACATACGCCTCACCTAAGGCGCACGCCCTTGCCCCTGCTCCTACCTTCAGAAAAGCCGCTCCTGTCTCACCCTTGTCTTTTGCAAAACCTACCGAACTAATCAATAACACCCCTACAATTAAAATAATACTCACCTTGT
>SBAY01000158.1 GCA_005239945.1 Nitrospira sp. | reverse complement strand
AGGCATTTTTTCTTCCCTCCCGATAAATATATCGGCAGAGAAGAGATAATCTTAAGCAAAATCAATGCTTGAGAGAAAAACGCAAAAGTTCAGTAATATCGTTAGATTGCGAAATGTAACCTTTCAACAGATATTAAACGATTTTTTTAGTGATGATGAGCTGAAGGGAATTATAGCTGCTGAATGGTGCGGGAGAACCGGACTCCCTCCTTCCATGTCGCTATTTATAAATCTGGCTATTGATATGATAGAAACTTTAAAATATGGCTCAGTTTATTTTAAAGGGGAAAATCAATCTTTTGCTAATGCTTTTGTAAAAGGACTGATTAAAAATGGAGGGAATTTAGTGTTAGGAAGAAAGGTGGAAAAAATATTGATAGAAAGAGATAAAGTTTGTGGTATTGTATTAGAAGATGGAACTCAACTAAGAAGTAAATATATTGTCTCTAATGTCGATGCTAAACAAACTTTCTTTAATTTAATTGGAGAGGAATATTTAAGTGAAGGTTTTTTAAAGATGTTAAATAACTGGAAGGTATCTTTATCTGCATTTATAGTTTATTTAGGGGTGGATATAGATTTAAAAAATGAAGAGATAAAGGAGGGTATATTATGGATGTCTCAATACGATATTGAGAAGGAATATGAGAATATGGATAATAATTTCGCTCTAGATGATTTATATATTTCTATTCCTTCAAATAGAGATTCTCAATTAGCACCTTTGGGTAAAAGTTGTCTTAAAATAGAACAATTAATTTCGTATGATTACTGCAATAATTGGAACGAATGTAAGGAAGAAATGGCTAATAAATTAATTAAAGCAGCAGAACAGATCATTCCAAGTCTCTCTAATCATATTGAAGTTAAAGAAATAGCTACTCCTTTAACATTAGAACGGTATACTCTAAATAGTGAAGGAGCATGTTTTGGTTGGGCTAAGACGATAAAGCAAAGTGGGTTTTATCTCCTAAATCAGAAAATACCTATTCAAAATTTATACTTAGCAGGACACTGGACATTTCCTGGACATGGCATTCCTACAGTAGCTTACTCAGGGATAATAGCGGCTAATGAAATCTGTAGTTTCGTGAATTTTTAACAAAAGCCTAAAGAAAAAGAGAGATTAAAGGAATTAAATTAGAAAATGGAAAAAAGGGTTGTTATTACGGGTATGGGTGTATTATCACCGATTGGAAATAATAAAAAGGAATATTGGGAAGGGTTAAGAAGTGGGAAATCAGGTATTGAAAAAATTACTTTATTTGATACAAATAATTATAAATTTAAGAGAGGGGGCGAAATAAAAGATTTTAATCCGAGAAAATATTTTTCCAAGAAAGAACTAAGAAGAATGGACCGAGCTTCTCAAATGGTATTAATTGCTACTCAAGAAGCAGTAAATGATGGAAAGATAAATTTTAATTCTATAGATACATACAGATGTGGAATAGTATTAGGTACTACGCTGGGAGGGATGGTTTCGGGCGAAAGATATTATCACTCTCTGAAAAAGAGGAGAGATAGAGTTTATACCTCTTTATTATTAGATTTTCCAATGTATTCTGCCACAGACCATATCGCTATTAAATATAAATTAAAAGGTTCAAACCTGACTATTTCGACAGCATGTTCGGCAAGTGCTCAGGCTATTGGTTGTGCATTTAATTTAATTAGAGAAGGGAAGGATACATTAATTATAACAGGGGGTTTTGATACATTATCAAAATTGACCTTTGCAGGATTTGGAATATTAAGAATTATGAGTCCTGATAAGATTAGACCCTTTGATAAAAATAGAAAAGGATTAATTTTAGGTGAAGGGGTAGGTATTCTTATTTTGGAAAAATTAGAAAGTGCTTTAAATAGAAAAGCAAAAATATTGGGTGAAATAATTGGATACGGAACAACTACAGATGCATATCATATGACCGCTCCACATCCCCAAGGAGAAGGTGCGGCTGATGCCATGAAGAAAGCATTAGATGATGCTAACATTAAACCAGAAGAGGTGGATTATATTAATGCTCATGGAACAGGGACATTATTTAATGATCTATCAGAAACAATGGCTATAAAAAAGGTGATGGGTGAGTATGCATATAAAGTACCCATTAGTTCTACGAAATCTATGATTGGACATACATTAGGTGCGGCTGGCGCCCTGGAAGGAATCTGTGCTATTTTATGCATGCAAAAAGGAATAATTCCTCCAACAATTAATTATGAAACCTTTGACCCTAAATGTGACCTTAATTATGTTCCAAATCATTCTATTCAAAAAAATATAAGGGTTGTTTTATCAAATTCTTTTGGATTTGGAGGGAATAATGTCTCTATATTGTTTAAAAAATGGATCGAAAAGACAGAAGACAACTTTACCTCAAACTAAAATGAAGGTGATAAATAAAATTAAAAAGAAATACGACCTTGCATTTATATGTTTTGAGGATATATTGCAAAATAATATTGAAAAATTAAAGAAATCTGCAACTAAATATCTTCAATTAGATCTTTTTTATTCATATAAAACCAATTGGTTACCCGGTATATGTAAGATTATCCATAAAAATGGTGTTGGTGCAGAAGTAGTATCTGGATTTGAGTTGTGGTTAGCCCGTTTATTAGGGGTTCCTAATGAAAAAATTATTTTTAATGGACCCTGTAAAACTACAGAAGAATTAAAAGAATTCCTCAACCCAAGTATTGGATGTTTAAATATAGATTCTTTATCGGAATTTACTCGGCTACTAAATATATGGAAGGGAAATACCCAGATAACTTTAGGAATTAGAATAACTCCAGAAAAAATTAAGGATATGCATATGTTTGGAATCATTAGTTCTGACTATAATACTATTGATAAAATTGTGGAGACCTCTATGAAAAATAATTTTAATCTTAAACTTTTGCATACTCACATAGCCCACTATCTCAATTATAAAGAGATATGTATTTATGGATGTGAAGAATTAATTAAAGTTTTATCTTATCTCTACCAAAGATATAATATTCTTATTAAAAATATAGATTTGGGGGGGGGATTGAATCCAGCCTTGTTAGGAAAAGATAGAAATTGTTTCTCAACTTGTGAAGATTTTTTTGCCACAGTAGCTAAGACTTTTGAAAAATTGTTATCTAAATATGAGATGCCTAGTTTTACCCCAAATTTTATTTTGGAATCAGGGCGATTTATAGTTAACAATACTTTTATGTTATTGACCACTATTCATGCTTTAAAAAGAATAGATGGTCAAGAGGTAGGTGTCTTAGATGCAGGAACAAATATATTAGGCACCCCACATGAAGATATAATTCCAATTTTCAAGACTTCCTCAAATGAAATCATTTCATATAGATTGATTGGACCATTATGCTTTCCAGGAGATATAGTTGCTATTTCTGTAAAACTTCCACCGTTAACTATAGGTGATAAGCTTTTAATCTTAGATTGTGGTGCCTATAGTTTATCTAACTCCTGGCAGTTTATTAAAACAAGACCTCCAGTAATATTGGTAACAAACAATGATGAGATTAAAATTATTAGAAAAAAAGAAAGGTATAGGGATATGATATCTTTGGATAGGTATTGAAATTCTTAAAGGGGAAGGAATAACATGAAAGATTTTGCAAAACAAGAATTTTGGGATGGAGCGGAAGAATATGTGTTTATAAGTATTTGGCCTGGAGCAAGAGATTTTGTAAACTTATTTAATATAGTATCACCTATAACCTCCTCTGATAAAATTTTACATGTAGGTTGTGGACCGGGCGATTGTGTAATAGAATTGGCACAAAATATAAAAGAAGGCATAGTCTATGGCATTGATTTCTCAGAACGCTCAATTAATATTGCTATAGAGAAATTGAAATATCCAACTTTTATCCCTCAAGTAATGATATGGGGTAGAATAATGGGATTATGGCATCAAGGAATAATTAAAAATGAAGATCTATCTGAATTTACATTGAAGATACTTGGGAAGAATAAAAAAGATATTTTAAGGAAGATAAAAAATATATATCATCTATATATAGAAATATTAAAACATTATACTCTATTCTCCCCTTATTCTACTCTCACCTCAGAATTAAAAAAGTTAGGATTGATTGACATTTCTAATTCATTTTTTTACTCTAAGTTAGTTGAAGAATTCAAAAGATTTAATGACCAGATAGTAAAAGATGAATTTATAAAAATGGATATTCAGAAGTTCCAACAAGTAATGAAATTTGATAAAATGGATGCCTTTTGTCTTTTATATCCAGATAATTATTTCGACAAAGTTTTTGCTCGAGAGATAGAACCTATCCTTCGTAAAAATGGCTCAAAATGGTTAGATGAAATGATTAGGGTATGTAAACCCAATGGTGTGATTTTATATGGAGGCTTTAGAGTCTTTAATGAATATCTAAAATCAGATGAAATAGAAAGTATTGTTTCAGAGGTAGAGCAACGAAAGAAAGTTAGTTTGATAGAGGTTGGGAAAAAGAAGTTAGTCTCATGGTGAGACCCATTATTCAATCTCTCTGACCTTAATGAAAATGTATTTACTCCATATGTAATGATTAAAAAAGAGGGTGGAGAGAGATAATCTACTCATTTACCCTCAAATTCCCCACATAGGAAAATAATCAACTATGTGATGTGGAAAAATAAGAATGGAAAGGAATGAATACAAAACGAGGGGATATAACTTAACAAGATAAAGAAAATCCTAAAATAGTGTCATTTGGCACATACTATGGTATAATATATGTTAATTTACCATAGGAGGTGTCAAATGAAAAGAAATCAAAGTAAAGAGCATATATT
>SBAY01000269.1 GCA_005239945.1 Nitrospira sp. | reverse complement strand
TTGAGGAATCTTAATATCCTTAATCCAAAATCGAAAATCCAAAATTGTAATCGTAATCTGATAACTGATGGCTTACCAACCGGTAACTGAGGCATTACGTTATAATCCTTTCCTACCTAACGGCCTAACAGTCTAAACAGCCTGAATTAATACATAGTCGTAACCGTTCAGGGTTGGTTAGGCTATAGGCTGTAGACTGTTAGCTATTGAGTATTGACCACCCAAAATCTTCTCGTTTTCCATGGTTTTGAGTCGTAATCAAAACCATGGTTATCAAATCTCTGAGTTTCATATCATCTCACATATTTTTGCCCTACAGCCTAAATGCCTACAGTCTATCTATCTGAACGGTTACACTTAGTCCTCTTCCTCAATCTCAGTCAGCACGGCAAGTTTTACAGCACGGATTTTTCTATAGACCTCTTCCGGACTTTTTGCTACCCCATCTATTACCAGGAGGTCTTTTTCAATGGATATGCCAAATAATCGTTCATTTTCCTGCAAATAGGGTCGGATAAGTTCCCAGTCGGCAGGGGTAAGTTCGGCAAATTCACCGCCATTTAGTTGGTCAGCCACCATTTTTTTGTGTGGGTCGCGGGCATAGATAGCCCCACCTGAGGCAAGGGAAAAAAGATTTGAGCCGGGATACGGGGTAGGAAGTTCTTTAAGATTGCCTCGGTCATCGAATTCCATACCGTTTAGAATGACAAAACCACCGCCCTGCAACGGGTCACCAGCCATAAATGACTCTGCCAGGAAGTCAAGACAGGTGCCATTGATAACCACCCGTGGTTTGCCAACAGCATTGATTAATGGTCTTCCCGCACCATTTCCCATGATATATACCTCACCGCCTTTGGCACCATACATAAATGTCTGACCTACATCACCATAGACAACAAGTTTGCCGGACTTCATAATCTGACCTAATTGGTCCTGGGCATTACCATGGACATAAATCTCAAGTCCATCTATGCCTGAGGCAAGGTAATCACCGGAGGAATCATAAACATCTATCCGCACATCCCTGGTATTTGGTCCCAACCCACAGCCACAGAATCGCTGACCCCTTAAACCATAAACAATGAATTTTCTCCAGCCTGCTTTGTATGCCTCAACAATAAGCCGAGCGTCGCATTCATCCCCTTCTGGTGGAAAACCCTCTGCATTCAAAACCAAAATCGCCGCAGGATTCTTTGTCTCAACCAGATTATGCCTGCTATCCCAATCGATACGATGGTAAGTCCCTCCTGTACTCGAACCAATTAATGGAGTGCTACTAAATATTTCATGAAGAGTCTCTCTGATAGTATGTAACACTTTACTTCGCTTATTGCTTCCTGTATCGTATCTTCTGTCATTGAGCAGGGTTAAGACCGAGAGCATCTTTGTTTTCATTTCATCATCCCGGGATGCAGTTCGCACCATTTCCCGACAACAGTAATTCAGGGTATCGCCATCCCATTTTGCAATCTTATCACAAATTTCGGCGAAAAGCTCCATCGCATTCGTAGTAGTCTGCAACCAGTCGAACTTGTTTAGTGATTGAACAGAGGGAGCACCAACTGCCTGAATACGGTTACTACAATCTTTATGAGTGGTAACGACCCTGCCAAATTTATCGCTGCAGGTGAGTTTTTTTGAACCATCGTTATTTTCGAGGGTAAAGATAAATGCTCCACCATCGGTATGACTGCCGCCGCGGGCATTCCAGTAGCGGTCTGCAATCGGACAGAATCTTTTATCCTCTGCGGCAAGTGAATGTAAGGTGGCATCGATTGCCTGCTTCTCGGAGCAGATAAGCCCGATTTGCACCTCACCTTCTGACATAGCAAAGACCTGCGGACGCAGCATCGATGTATCGGTAATCCCAATCAGTTGAAATTGGTTTTTTTGTGGCTCATTACGGGCAATGATAAAAAACCAGGGGCCATCAGGTGAACCGTGGATATGAGTTGATTGTATGGCGCGATAAATGCGTTGTTTCTCTTGTGGTAATTGGTCAAAATCAAGCTCTGTCGTTGGTGCTAATGCCTCAATGATGTATTCTAATGGATAGTTATAAACCCTATTGAGGAGGTCAAAGATAAGCACCGAAACCTCTGTATCGGTTAGAAACAAAGGGTAGATATTTCTCTGCTTTAGGTATTCAGAGACCGAGTAATAATTAGCAAAATCACCATTATGCACCAATGCCTCATTCAATCCTATAAACGGATGTGCACCGCCAGGATGCCAGACCCGACCTTTGGTCGGATACCGCTGATGGGCAATCCAGGCGTGTGCCTTAAAATCATCCATTTGATAATACTGAACGACCTGCTCGGCATAGCCAACAATCTTTAAAATCATCATATTTCGTCCGTGTGAAAGGACAAACGCCTTTTTCTCACCGAGTGCGGCATAAAACCTGGTATTGAGTCGATAGGTATTCTGGTAGATAAATTCATCCTCTGCCGCTCGAATATCTATACCCTTGAGATTACTTTCCTCAATAAATTTTGCCAGCACATCTTCTTTTACCCGGATAAAATATCGGCAAACATCAGGTGGTTTCACCTCAAGCCCAATCTCGTGAAAATCTACAGGTGTCTCTACTCTACCTGACTGGGCAATATCAAAGAATGGGGTAATGCAACCCACCTCTACCTCTTTTCTTGACGCAGGGTCTAACAAGGCTATCTGCAGAAGGTAATAGTCATCAAGTATCTGTTGACTGACACCTAATTGAACTGGGTCGAGCCCAACTGCGGCAATCCCACCGCCTTTGCCATTTCCTCGATTATGCATCTGGATGGATGGCTCGAATATGTGTCTGCCGGCCACAGGGATAGAGCAAATAAATCCGGTAACACCACAACCACCCTCAACGAGGCAAGATTCTTCTTCCTTTTTTCGCTCAAGAGGTATTCCCTCGATTAATTTTTTCCGTGAGCCAATGATTCTTTCTATCATTTCCTTTCTCCTCTATGTTCTTCAATTCAGACATTAGACTTCAGACATCAGACTTAAGTCGTAAGCATTCAGCGTTCAGCCGGAAGCTTTCAGATGGAGAAAAAGATAATGTATGAACACCTGTTTCATCCAAAAGCTGAAAGCTTAAGCTTCCGGTTGACCACTTACGACTTAAGTCTTAAGTCTTTAGTCTATGGTCTGATGTCTGAATTGAAAGTCTATGTTTAAAATACTTGACAACTAACTTTTGCAGGAAATTTAATGTATAAAACCACGAATGGACACGAATAATATTTCAGGTCTTAAGATTAAAGAAGTTAGAGATTAAAATTGTTTGTTCTCCTTTCACAAAAATCACAGAGTTGAACATTTCGCTCCTACGGAGCTGGATTCTTTAAGAATTATC
>SBAY01000179.1 GCA_005239945.1 Nitrospira sp. | reverse complement strand
CCGCTTATCGCTATATAACAGGCACAGGTTTTGGCCAAACATCCTGTGGGTTAGCAGAACTCACCAGGAGCAGGGGGACAGACTTTACCGAGAAGAAGCCATAAAGGCTCAACAGGAGGTAACAGTCCTTCCCTATGATGCTATAACTTAATTATAGCCAGGGACACCCATAAAGGTCAAGAGAAATATTGATAATGGGGTTAGTTTGGTCGCGTCGGCTGGTGGAAGATGGGATGTTGCTACGCTCCATCCCATCTTCCACCAGCCATACCATTACACAGTTATCTATATTACTCAATTATAAACATCAATATAACATATTATACGAGGAGGTAAAAAATGGATAAGTATCAAATCTGGGGTCCAGCGGGTATGGTGGTTTTTCGCGGTAAAGGCCGCCATGATATTTATGCGACCAGTGGACCAAGCCTTAATCCTTCGGGTGGTTTTTTTGTATTGGATTTTCCACCCAACGGTCCACGAAGGGACTGAGTGCAGATAGATGATGATCCCAGCACACACTTAGTGATAGCTGGCGAAGGAGCGGGGGGGTTGATTTTATACCAACTACAACTCTACTGTCATGAGGTATGGAGATATGATGAAAAACAAGCGTTGGGCAATAAGAATAAATCATACGATCCATCGAAAGTGACGGTCAAATCGATAGGTGCTCCTTACAATGCGATTTATGGCGGCGGTGATTTCGAGTTAGTTGCTACCCATTCCATAACTGGCGATGTTCACAAATACCTTGGTGTACCAGATCAATGGGAGAAAATAGGAGGTCCAGGGAAAACTTTTGTTACGGCATATGACTCAACCAATAAACCAAGGTTATATGGACTATCACCAGTAATGAGCGGCCAAGAAGTTTATCTCTATGACGGCACACCTAACAATTGGACTAAAATCCGGGGGAATTCAGAAATGATCTATACTGGCGGAACAAAATTATTCGCTACTGACCTCAAGCAAGGAACAAAGTTTGGCAATATTTTCAAATATGACGGTAAACCTTTCCAGTGGACAGCTATTGGCGACGGAGGAATAGATTTCGTAGTAGGCGCTGCCGACCCTACCGACCCTAACCCCAATCTGTATCGTCTCAACCAAGACGGCACCATCGACATATGGACCGGTAACCCTTACAAGTGGAACAAGTTTTCTGCCGAACCTGCTAAAAGGATCTACCCCGCTGGAAAAGAACTGTGTTTTATCCACGCCGTCACTGACGAGTTGTACCGACAATAGCGAGGAGAGGGGGGACGTTCTTGCTTCTTTGCTTTTTCTCTGAGTCTGCCTATTTGGATAAGCCAGAGGTGAGAATAAGGTGACAGTTTACAGAAGTCTCTGTTAATTCAAAAGTTACAAATAAAATATGAATAGGGAGACAATGTCGCAGGTTAAATTGTCCATTGGTATACTGAAAAGAGATATTTTGGTAAGCAAAAGGTAAAGAAAAAAGACGGCGAAATGAATCTTTTTTCTAACCCGTCGCTGCACCTAACTGCGGGGGCGGTGCCGTGATTGAAGTTTTGTGGTTTATCAAAGTGTTATCTTGCTAACAAAATTTAGGCGTGCCAAGATAAGCTTTTTGAAATCTAACTGACTGAGAGGTGTCAGTCACGGTAAATGTCTGTCAGCCGTGTAGACTGAAGTGCAATGTTATGGGGTAATCTATAGCATTGAAGCCATCTGAGAAATTCCGCTATAGGCGGGAGAGGCAAACGAGCACGACCCGCAAGCGGGTGCCTCGAACAAAAGTGAACCTATATGTAGCCTCATGATGTTAATTGAGAAAGATGCGCCTGTCTAAACTGGGCGAAGTCAGCAATCTATCCGAAGAAACAGACACGGGCGGGATAGATTTTCTTCGGGGTAACAGGAGCGGTATGCCTGGCAAGGATTCCAAAGGAACTTGGGAGAGCCTCTTAGGCAAAGAGCCGTGCCTATAAGGTTAAAGCCGAAGTGGTAAGGTGTATAAGAGGAAGTCGGAGGAGCTCATAGTAGTGGAGATGGTGGGGACAACATAACCCCATTGGAACGAAGGGGTTGTGCTTTAACCGTGTTTCCGAAGAAGGGAGGAAGTGGTAAATTGGGAAACCTAATAAATACCATATATTCAGGAACTTTGGAGGAAACTATATTTTAAAGCCAAGTCTAAGATGGTTTGGACGAATGCTTTAAGATAACAGGTTATCTTAAAGCCGTGTGAGGGAAAACTTCCGGGGCACCTACCGAAGGTGGGTCGGGTTTGATGAGGGGGTGCTGGAAACAGGAGATTAGTAATTGCGTGTCTCGAAAACCTCACTGCGCCAGTGCTCTATTCTACTGGTAATTCTCCCCGCACCAGGTGATATTGGGCGTTCAATATGCATTAATTTTTAACCTACTGAACACATCATTTTAAACTTGAAGAGGCACTACTGATAACTAAGGGATTCCGATGAAAACAAAAATCCTGATTATTGGTTTGGGTAATCCTATCTGCTCAGATGATGCCGTCGGGATTACTACCGGGGCCATGCTTTATGAGCGTGTCAAAGATATAGCCAATGTCTCATTCTGCGAGTCAGCCGGTAGTGGGTTTGACCTGCTAAGTATGATTATCAATTATGAGCGGGTAATTATTATTGATTCTATTCAGACCAGCCAGGGGGAAATAGGCGAATTATACCTGATTGATTCCGCCTCTTCTCCCTCCAACTCTTCCTTTCATTCTATGGGTATATTCGAACAGCTTAAATTGGGTCGAGAAATGAACCTACCTTTGCCTGAAAAAATAAGTGTTTATGGGATTGAGGTAAGAGACCCTTACACCTTTGGGGAAGGTATGACTGAAGGTATGGAACAGGCTGTTGTGAAGGCAGTGGAAGAGATAATAACCAATGAGTTTGTAAATGGGTTGAAGGTTGAGAAGAAGGGAAAAGGAACAAGAAATGAATAGGTACAGAAAAAAAGATGTGGGTAAGGGTAAGTATTTACATAGAGGGTAACTTCAATTCAGACATTAGACCATAGACTAAAGACTAAAGACTTAAGTCGGAAGTGGTCAGCCGGAAGCTTAATCTTTCAGCTTTTGGATGAGACAAGTGTTCATCCATTATCTTTTTCTCCATCTGAAAGCTTCCGGCTGAACGCTGAATGCTTACAACTTAAATCTGATGTCTAAAGTCTGAAGTCTAATGTCTGAATTGAAGTGAAGGGTAAAGATGTCTATATTAATAATTGGGGTCTCAGGATTTGTAGGTAGTTATTTGCATAAAAGTTTAGCCAAAGGAAATGAGGTAATAGGTACATTTTATCATCGACAACCCGAGTTAGAAGGATTATCATCCGAGGAATTTCGATACTTAGATGTGACAAACAGGGAATCGGTTGAAGGGTTAATTAGTCAAACAAAACCTTCTACGATTATTCTAACCTCAGCACTTACCTATGTGGACTATTGTGAAGGGCACAAAAAAGAAGCTTACAATATAAATGTTTCAGGGACAACAAATGTAGTTTCAATGGCTAAGAAAACAGGGGCAAAACTCGTGTTTTTCTCTACAGAATATGTTTTTGATGGAAAAGATGGGCCTTATGCAGAGATTGATTTACCTAATCCCATAAATTATTATGGTCAAACGAAATTAGAGGCAGAAAAGGTAATTATAGAAAATTTACTTGATTATTTAATCATCAGGACGACGATTATCTATGGCTATCAGAAGGATGGCAAAAATTTTATTATGCAACTTATTCAAAAAAATAAAGACGGGCAAATAATGAATGTCCCTATAGACCAGTATGGAAGTCCTACCTTCAGAGATAACCTGGGAGAGGTAACGATTGAATTAATCAGAAAAGACAAAAGAGGTATTTATAATGTAGTTGGACCAGAGGTAATTAACAGGTATGATTTTTCTATATTAGCCACCGAGATTTTTGGGTTAAACAAAGATTTGATAATGCCTAAGACAACTTTAGAATTAGGACAGGCGGCTCTTCGACCATTAAAGGCAGGACTTAAAATTGACAAGGTAGTTGGTGAAATTGAAAATAAGTTGTTATCTCCAAAACAAGGTCTGGAGATATTAAAAAAGCAATTGGTAGCAAAAGGGATTTTGTAATGGGGAAGTACGAGGATAGTGAAGATTAATATTCCTTAATTAAAAATTTGGTGGGTCGTGCTGGACTCGAACCAGCCGCACCCGGCTTAAAAGGCCGGTGCTCTGCCTGATGAGCTAACGACCCACGAAGAAGGAATTCAATAAAATTGTTTGGTCCCGTTCAGGACCTAAGGAAACAAACCCAATTTTAGTTTGAGTGAGCTCAGTAATCCGGACGAGATAATCTTTTAGTTGTCCCGGTAAATCATCATAAGAGCGAATATTACTTATTTCTTGCTGCCAACCATCGAACTCTTCATAAATTGGCTTACATTCACGGAGTATTTTTAATGAGCGTGGGAATTCATTAATTCTTTCCCCTTTATAATCATAAGCTACACATATCTTGATTTTTTCAAGGTCATTCAATATGTCTAATTTCATCACAGCTAAACTATCCAAACCATTAATCCTAATGGCATATCTTACCGCCACAGCGTCAAACCAACCGCATCTTCTTGGTCTGCCGGTAGTTGCCCCATATTCATTGCCTTTTTTCCTTATTGCCTCACCTGTTTCATCAAGTAATTCTGTGGGGAAGGGCCCTTCACCTACGCGGGTAGTATAAGCCTTGGCAATACCAATAACACTATCTATTTTACTCGGTCCTATCCCACCTCCTGTACATGCCCCACCGGCAGAGGCACTGGAAGAAGTAACATAAGGATAGGTGCCATAGTCTATATCAAGTAATGTCCCCTGAGCCCCTTCAAATAAGATATTCTTCCCTTTTTTTACCGCCTCATTCAATAAAAGGGTTGTCTCTTTGACATACTTCTTGATTAATTTCGCATAACCGAGATATTCATTTTTAATACCTTCAAAATCAAGTTCATCGGGACAAGCCTCTCTTTTTTGGAGAATATTTAATCGTAGCTTTTCATCAAATATCTCCTCATCAAACAAATCAATTACCTTTATCCCACATCTACCTACCTTGTCCATATAAGTTGGTCCTACGCCGCGTGCCGTGGTACCAATCTTATGAATCTTTTCTGCCGTCGCCTCTAATTTAAAGTGATAAGGCATAATCAGATGTGCATCTTCACTTATCCATAGATTGGTCTCATCCACCTTTATATTTCTTTCTTTAAGATATTCCAATTCCTCTAAAAACGCCTTTGGGTTAAAAGCCACCCCATGACCAATAATACATATTTTACCCGGATGGAATATACCTGAGGGAATAAGATGTAGAACAAATTTTTGACCATTGACCACAACGGTATGTCCGGCATTATTACCTCCTTGATAACGAACGATAACATCCGCCTCTTCACTCAAAAAATCGATCACCTTTCCTTTTCCTTCATCACCCAACTGGGCCCCAACAATAACTATATTTGGCATTTAATATCTCCTTTTTAGTAATGCTTCAGTTATCAGTTGATACCAAATAACATTTTGGATTTTGGATTTTAGATTTTGGATTGAGGATATTAAGATTTCTCAATCCAAAATCTAAAATCCAAAATTGTAATTGTAACCTGACAACTAAGAGATTACCCTTTTTATTCTTTTACCTTTATTCGGTAGGAAACCCCGCCGACTATTTTCCCCTCTATTTTTGAAATGACATTGAGTATTCCTTCTTTATTTTTTGGATTAAGTGCTGATGTAACCATTAATAGCACTGGTTTTGACTCTTTTGGCAAAAGTTCGAAAGAATCTTTTCCTAAGAATGCCTGCCAATCATTGGGAAACCTTTGAGTATCCAGGGTTAAACTAACATTTGCCTTTGTCGGAAATGGATTTTCAACCCTGAATCTCAGGATAATTGGCATCCCAGCACAGGTATAAACACTCCAAAAACTTCTACAGGCTAATTTAAACTCACATTTAGCTTCATCCAAATCATCAGAACTACTTACCGCCACACCCCAGGCCCAAAAATCCCCTTCTTTAACATTCTCCCAGGTAATAGAGGTAATGGCACTTTCGCCAGGGGCAATGCTTGGAATAACCGTTGTTCCAATCAAAGAGCTTTCTTTATAAGAAAAATATGTATTCGCCTGATTGGCATAAAATTTTACCGTTATATCTTTCGCCTCTGAATCTGCAATATTAGCTACTCTGGCAAATAATTTATTGGGCTTTCTGATTAACGGGAATTCATCAGGTTTGCCATCATCATTATTATCTATCCAAATATTTGGGCTAAGCCAAAAAAAATTATCCCCTGAACCAGAGATTAGAGAAATATCCTTAATTAACAAAGTTTGGTGTTGAGATATACAGCCACTTAAAGCTATGGCCAATAAAGATATTATCAGATATGGATATTTTTTCATCTCTTTTTTACCTTGTAGAAATACCTTTCTACCCTGTCTAAATAAGTTTGTGCATCCTTTATAATAATTCTGGCATAGTGTTTTGTAGGAGGATTAACCTCCTCATTTGTTTTCCCTGTAAAGATAGTTCGCCACTCAACCTGCGAACTACCACTTCGACCGGTATAGACAGATTTTATCCCGGCCATTTTACTTATAATCGGATGTTGATAATATTCCGATAGACAATGTGCGGCTTGAGCCGTGTGATGTATGGCATTATAAACACTATAGGCCGCTTCTTCATAAATCCCTTTTTTAAATAACTCCCTGGCCACACCTAATAGTTTATGTCCCGTGTATAGTCGTTTATAAATCTCTTCTTCGAGCTCCTTTTCAATAGATGAAACCTTTTTATGAGTTGGTATTTTTTTCCTGAGTAACTCATGTGGTTTTTTAGATAAATGAGAAATGTTTTCCTCACACTCTTCCAAGATCTCACTTATTTGTTCGCTTAGATGATGAATCATGAGTTCTTCCGAGATAAATCCCAGTTCGATTAATACCTTGCCGAGCCGTTTCTTGGAGTTTTTTTGCTCTAATAGTGCCTGGTGTAGTTGCTCTTTACTGATTATACCTTCATTAGCCAGAATCTCGCCTAATAATTGTGCTTTAGGCATGATGATTCTCCTTAAAACTTATCCGAAAAGTTGGAAAGCCGAACTTGTTCGGGGCATCTCTCCTCAACAAGTTGAGGCTTCCAGTACCACGGGAGAACGGAAGCCCGAACTTGTTCGGGAGAACCTCCTCAACAAGTTGAGGCTTCCGTTAGTTTTTCGGATAAATATTCAAGATAGATATTGATGAATAGCCTCAGCGGCTTTTTTGCCGGCACCCATAGCCGAGATAACCGTAGCCGCACCAGTAACAATGTCCCCACCGGCATAGACACCGTCTAAGGATGTCTTTAAATTCTCATCGACGACGATATTCCCTCTTTTATTCAATTCCAATCCTTTAGTCGCCTGTAAAAGCAATGGATTTGGACCCTGGCCTAAAGCCGAGATAACCGTTTCTACCTCCATCGTAAATTCGGAATTAGGAATAGGGATGGGTTTTCTACGACCACTTTCATCCGGTGTGCCTAATTCCATCTGGATACATTCCATGGCTACCACCCAACCTTGAGCATTGCCAAGTATCTTTGTCGGTGCGGTCAGCAATTTAAAGATAATTCCTTCTTCCTGGGCATGATGAACCTCTTCAGCCCGCGCTGGCATTTCCTCAAAACTTCTCCGGTAGACGATAAAGACCTCTTCTGCCCCAAGCCTTAAGGCACATCTGGCGGCATCCATAGCCACATTTCCGGCACCAACTACGGCTACCTTTCTGCCTACCTTAATTGGCGTATCATACTCTGGGAATCGGTAAGCCTTCATCAGGTTAGTCCGGGTTAAAAATTCATTTGCCGAATAGACACCATTCAAATTTTCGCCAGGGATACCCAGGAAGTAGGGTAATCCCGCCCCTGTGCCAATAAAGATCGCCTTAAAACCATCTGTTTTCAATTCATCGATGGTATTTGTTAGTCCCACGACTACATTTACCTCAATATGCACCCCCAATTTTTTAATATAATCTACCTCTTTATCAACTATTGCCTTTGGTAGTCGAAACTCTGGAATACCGTATCGTAAAACTCCACCTGTATCGTGGAGACTTTCAAATATGGTCACCTCATAACCCCATTTAGCCAGATCAGCCGCACAGGTAAGTCCTGCCGGTCCTGAGCCAATCACCGCTACCTTTTTCCTATTTGGACTAATTTCTGGAATAGCAAATCCCTTTTCACCATCAGCCGCAAATCTCTCCAGCCGACCAATAGCCACAGGTTCTTGCTTTTTCCCCAGGACACATAAACTCTCACATTGCGTCTCCTGTGGACATACCCGTCCACATATCGCCGGCAGGTTGTTTTTCTCCTTAATTTTAGCAATGGCACTCTGGAAATCACCATTAGCGATAACATCAATAAAGCCAGGGATATCTACCCCTACCGGACAACCATCGATACATTTGGGCTTTTTACATTTAAGGCATCTCTTTGCCTCTTCAATAGCCTGGACCGGTAAATACCCTAAGGCAACCTCATTGAAGTTTTTTATCCGCTCCTTTGGCTCTTGTGTAGGCATTATTTGTTTTAATGTTGACATCTACAATTTCCCTTTCTGGATTAAGGACTTTAATATTTTCTTGCTCAGCAAGTTGATTAAGGGTCAAATCGCTACTTACAAATATCAAATCCAAATCCTTAAAGTCTAATGCACAAGTTAGTATTAACACATCAATTGGGTCAGGTCTTCCCCGCCTATCCTTTACAGATAAAGATTGTGCCTTTGCTATTTGAGTTTCTGATTTATATGCATGGTTCTCTGTTGCTTCATAGATTCTTATTACTCCCATAGCAATATCTTTATAAAAAATAGATAAAAGAATTTGGAGTTCCTCATTTGTTATTTTATTTTTTCGATATAAACCATAGAATATATTTAATGTCTCCACTATAGATAGATAACTTATAACTCTTTCTGCATCAGATTCCTTAAATATAGAATTTACTATCTCTGCACCTTTCTCTTCAGTTCTATATCTTTTTAGTAATGCACTGGTATCAATAAAATATTCTACCATTTCTCTCTTCGATTTCCCCTTTCTTCTATTAGCATTTGTGTTAGAGAAACATCAACCTTATTAAGTATTTTCCAAGCTTCTTCTATGGGAGGTGCATTTTTTGCCCGTTCGTGTACAAGTTTTTTAAACTCATTAAGTTGTGCTAACTTCGATTGTAAAAAATCAACATCCAGTGAAGTAATTTCATCAATATCAATATCTCCTCTAATTAAAAATATCAACTCCAATACTTTTCGGTATTCTTCACTAGCTTTTAGTATAATAAATGGGTCCTTATGATGACAAAGAGTTTCTAACCGATTTATTTCTTTTGAAAAAAATTCTGCTATAAAATCTACATTTATACCTTTTCCTTCAAAGGCATCAATAATTTTTTTACGGCTATTTTTCCCTTTCTTCAGAATAGGAATCTCGTCTTCTAATAAATTAACCTGTTGAATTAAATCCTTTTTTCTAGCTACTTGCTTGACAGCAACACTCATTTGACTTACCTCCTATCGCTTCACTAACGCACTTGTATCAATCAAGTAATGAACTACCATCTTCCTTTTTCCCTCTCTTCTATTACCATTTTGGATAATGATCTATCAACTTTGCCAAGAATCTTTCGTACTTCTTCTAAAGAAACAGCATTTTTCGCTTCTTCCTTTACAAGTTTTCTAAATTCAATATCTGATGATGTTAGAAAAAGAGGAGTTTTTAATTCTTTTTTTAAATGAGTAACTTCACTTTCCAACAATCAACCCTTTGAGACAAATCTTCTTCTTTACCTACTTTTGCAACAGCAACTGCCATTTTCTTTAACTCCTTCCATTTTCTCATATCTTTGCAAAGCCACTTTCTCTTCCTCTACAAATCTAACCTGCCTTAACATTAACTCGTTAAAATCTACTAAATGCCCGTCAAATGTAGGTCCATCAACACAGGCAAATTTTGTTTCACCCCCAATAGTTACTCGACAAGAACCGCACATCCCCGTGCCATCGACCATAATCGAATTTAAACTAACTAAGGTAGGCACATTAAACTTTTTAGTTGCCTGGCAACAAGCCCTCATCATTGGTAAAGGACCAATGGCGATAACTAAATCCGGCGTTTTAATTGGCAGTAATTTTTCCAATACCTGCGTTACAAATCCATGTTCACCATAAGAGCCATCGTCGGTACAAACATAAAGTTCATTACTTACCGCCTTCATTTCTTCCTCTAAAATAATTAAATCCTTGCTTCTGGCACCAATAATCGAGATAACCTCAGCCCCGGAGTTTTTTAATGCCCGTGCCTTGGGATACACAGGTGCTACTCCAACACCACCCCCTACGCAAATTATCCTTTTGTGCGAATCGTTTACCTCTATAGGCTTACCGAGGGGACCGACAAAGTCCTGGATTTCATCTCCGGCTTTTAACTTCCCTAATTGTCTGGTTGTTTTGCCTACCTCCTGGAAAATAATACTGATGGTTCCTTGGCCAACATTGTAGTCATAAATAGTCAGGGGTATTCGCTCGCCCTGCTCATTTATCTTGAGAATGATAAATTGTCCTGGTTTGCAAGCCTTCGCTACCCTGGGGGCATCAACCACAAATAACTTTATTTCCTTCGCTAATTGTTTTGTCTCTAAAATCTTATACATCCTTCATCCATTTTTAAACCCTAAATGTACGGCCGCTACCCCACCTGTCAAGTTAAAATATTGGACATTCACAAATCCTGTCTCCTCCATCAAATTTTTTAAACCCTGTTGGTCAGGGAGGTACAAATCCAGGGATTTGGGTAGATAACGATAAGGCTCTTTCTCCCCATGAAACATCCTGCCCAGCAAAGGCAAAATATGGTAAAAATAAACTTGATGAAATAGCTTCATGACTAAACCATTTGGTTTAGCGGCGTCTAAAGTAATTAATCTTCCTTTTGGCTTTAGTACCCGCTTAATCTCTTTAAATATCTCACCAATATTTAGATGTCGTAACCCAAAGCCAATAGTTACCACATCAAAGGTGTTCTCCTGAAATGGGAGAGCAGATACCTCTTGTTTTTTGAGTTCAATCCTATCGCTCAGCCCGATTTTTTTTATCTTCCGTTTCCCAATTTCAAACATCTCATCACAAAAGTCTAAGCCGATAACCCTAATCCCTTCATTTGCTTTAGCCGCACAAATAGCCATATCCGCCGTACCTGTACAAAGGTCAAGGATTAAATTCCCCGAAATTAATTGTGCCTTTGAGATAGCAAATTTACGCCACCGATGATGAAACCCAAGACTGATTATCCCATTCAATCTATCGTAATTATGAGCAATATTAGAAAAAAGCCTTTGGACATACTGTTCTCTTGTGTTTTCCAATCTTGAGTCCATCATTGAATTCTCATCATTAATAATATTATCATAAATAGTGTAGAATGTCAATAGAAAAATTCGACTGACAGAAATTCCCCAACTTTTAGCAATAATTTAAAGAAGTGAATTTTTTGAGGGGGAAAACCTTTTGAAAGTGGTTTAAAACCACACAGGTTTTCCCCCT
>SBAY01000132.1 GCA_005239945.1 Nitrospira sp. | reverse complement strand
ATTTAACCATCCGAAGTGGAATCTGGTAATCGGTTATCGGGGAAAAAGGTTATCGGTAAAGAGAAAGCAGTAATTGGTTATGACCGATTACTGATAACCTTGGACTTCATTTAGGTAAATAATTGCAATTCATCAGTTGATGTGTGACAGAGCACTAAATAAAAATCAGGTTATCGTTTACCAATTACCAAAATACATCTATATCCAAGGTAAATTAGCATTAAAACTAAGGTAATAAGACTGATTAAAACCCCGAGTTTAAAGGAAAGAGGGTCGTAGACAAAGCGGATTTTATGCTTACCCTTTTCAAGGAAAACTGCCCGCTGAAGGTAGTTGGCACGATATATCTTACCTTCTTTACCATCAATAAAAACCTTCCAGCCGGGATAATAGGTATCACCTAAAATCAAAAATCCATCAGAAGTCAAATCTGCCTGGATGACGACCTTTAGAGGTGAGTATTCAAGTATCTTAGATGTTGAGCCTTCAATCATCCCTGAACCTTGTGGGGCATCCTCCTCTAAGAGGAGACACTCATAAGGATTAAATCCCTCTTTACTTAGTTCCCTTATTATTTCCCCTTCATTAATTTGTTTTACCTTGGGCACAACATAGACCCTGGGTAAGAATTGCTTATTTTTATACACCTTTACATCTGGAATCTCTCCTTTAAAATCTGTCTTCATGACGACCTCTAAATTCGGGTCATTGATTTCCCAGAAAGAAAGGATATATTTTACATTCATTATTCCCAATATCTTTGAGAAGGCGGGATCCGGATTGGTAAAGGGTAGGGGTTCATTAGGCCTGCCATAAAGTTTAAGTGTTTGGTAAAGCAGATAATAGTAAATGTCCGAAAACCTTTGCAGTCCAAAACTTTTGGGAGGATAGCCGAAAAAACTCGGGAGATGATAGAGCATATTGAAATTTTCCTCAAGGACCTCTCTATGTTTGAGATAGAGAGCAAGGTCTTTACCTTTCCAGCCAGATGATTTGGAATAGACCATTCGCCAGGACTCATTAGTTCCAAAACTGCACATCCTGAAATTATCTTTATCTTGGGCTAAAAATTTTGCTGTTTCTGGTTTTGCAAACCAATCTTTTGGAGAAACGGTAGGGTTTTGCCATCGGCCAAAGGCAAATAAATCCAGAATGGTTATGGTCAGGAAGAACACGGCGAGTTTTGCCCTTAATTTTTTACCTTTGATTTTATTGAGTAAATAATTCATTCCAAATCCAGCTAATATACAGAGTGATAATGCGGCAAATAACAAGAATCTATTAGGAAATCTAAAATAATCTGCCCCAGGCACATAAGTCCAGAATAATTTGAATACAGGGGTATATTTCCCCATAGCTAGACATAATGATAAAATACAAAATAGACTGTAAAATCGGACATAACCATTAGATTTGAATAGGATTAATGAGACCATAGCTAATATTAAGGTTATTATACCTACATAGCCGCAATTTTCCCAGGCTAATGTTCCTTCCGCATGATAGGTAGCGTCCGCATAATCACCGTAAAAATAAGGGAATATAAAGGTGATAAGATGTGCTGGTGGATATGGCCAACCAACCGCCTCTTCGAAATTCATTCCTTGAGCCCTTGTCCCTTGTTGAGTAAATTCATAAGTAGGTAATATTTGCAGGGCACTCAATCCACCCCCCATAACAAATATCAATATTAAAATCCATATCCTCATTGGTAAGGGTTTTAACATATCAAGGGAAAATAGAGTTTTCCTTTTTAACCTGCTTTCCTGAAAGTAATCCTGACATAGTTTGAATAAGAAATATAACGAGGTGCCCACTACCGAGTAATAAGCAATCTGGAAATGACCGGCTAATACCTGAATGCCAAAAACTATCCCGGCAAAAACAATATAAACTATATTCTTTCCCTTAAAGTAAAGTTCAATCAATAAAAAGAGTAACGGTATCCAGATGGCTGTATTTATCATATTGATATGCCTTATTTGCATAACAAAAAAACCCGAGAAGGAAAAGGCAAAAGCGGCTAATAAAGATGAGGTGATGTTTAGATTAAGTACCCGGGCATATAAAAAGAGAAACAAGGCACCGAGGAAAAAGTTCAGGATGACCGAGTAGTTGAAGGCAATATCTGGAGCAAGAAAGGAAAAGAGCAAAAGATTCAATGGATAGAAGGCGCCCATCTCTCCCTGGGCTAAGATAGGATACCCACCAAAGATATATGGTGTCCAAAGCGGCAGAGTCATTCCTTTTAATGAATCGGACAGGAAATGTCTAAAGGGGTAATATTGGGACATCAGGTCACTTAAGGTCAGGTCGCCGGTGATGAATATCCCCTGGCCAGTTGCGGCTTTAAAAAAATAGACCAGGGCTACTCCCAATAGCCCGGCAATGGCTAATAAATCAATTCGGGAAAGCCTGAATTTTAACGAGGCAGGCCTCAACGAAGCAAGCTTCATCGAGGCAAACCTCTCATTGGTTGTTTGTGTCTTTTTTACCTTTTTCTTTTTACCCAATTCTAAAGATAATTTTACCACATCATTAGCGCTATGTCAATAAAAATTTTATGGGAGCAGGTGAATTTGATGTGATGATGAAACTACATCATTCCTTCTTTGCTTCCTGTGCCTGTTGGATTATCTTTTCTGCTAATTGATGGGGTATTTCTTCATAATGAGAGAATTGGGCATGATATACCCCTCTTCCATGGGTGATAGAGCGTAATGAGGTGGAGTATTTATACATTTCTGCCTGAGGAACAGATGCCTTGACTACTTGCGTTCTACCCAGGGGTTCCATACCTAAGATTCTGCCTCGTCGGCTATTTAAATCACCAACGACACTACCCATATATTCATCCGGGACTTTGACATCTACCTCCATAACAGGCTCAAGTAAGACAGGATTTGCCTTCTGAAAGGCATCTTCAAAGGCAAAAGAGCCGGCTAATTGAAAGGCAATATCAGAGGAATCTACCTCATGAAAACTACCATCATTGAGTGTTACCTTAACCCAGAGAATCGGGTAGCCGGCTAATATCCCTTTGCCCATCTTTTCCTTAACACCTTTTTCTATTGGTGGAATATATTTTGCTGGAACAGCACCACCAAAGATTTTATTGACAAATTCAAATGAGGTTTCTGAATTTGAGGCTATTGGTTCAATCTCAATTACGGCATGTCCATATTGTCCTCTACCACCTGTTTGCCGTTTGTATTTACCTTCACCTTTAGCGTGAGATTTAATTGTCTCTCGATATGGAACTTTGGGTTTCTCGATATTCACCTCTGCCCCGAATTTTTTCTGCAATTTAGTCAGTATTATATCAACATGCAATTCACTCATTCCGGAAACAATTGTTTGCCCTAATTCATGGTCATAGCGGATTTTAAATGTGGGGTCCTCTTCATGAAGCCTGGTTAAGGCAAGACTCATCTTTTCCTGGTCCTGCTTGGTTTTAGGATTAATCGCAACCTCGGTTGTGGATTCCGGAAATGTTATCCTGGCAAATTCAATGGGTGCGTTATGTGGACATAATGTATCACCTGTCGTAGCACCTTTGAATTTGACTAAGGCGCCAATGTCTCCACAACCAATATCAGGGATTTCATTTCTATTTTTACCCATAACCAGGCAAATTTGCGGCACCCTTTCTTTTTGATTCGTAGCCGGATTATAGAGTTCCTCTCCGGAATGGATTGTCCCTGAATACACCCTGAAAAGACTCATCTCCCCAATATACGGGTCACTAATTACCTTAAAGACCAGGGCACTAAATGGAGCCGTCAAAGAACAAGGTCTTTTTTCATCTGGTTTGATGCCTATAGTATCCCCTCGCTCAACCGGAGAGGGTAAGAAATCTATGACCATATCCAATAACGAATTGACTCCCATATTATTATAACTTGAGCCGCAAACTACCGGGATAATTTTACCTGACTTAATCCCATTAGTTAAACCCGTCAATAATTCTTTTTCATCCAATTCCATACCTTCTAAGTATTTTTCAGTTAATTCATCCGATGTTTCGGCTACGGTTTCAACTAATTTTTCCCGGTATTTATTTGCCCTGTCTAAATCTTCCTTTGGAATTTCCCCAACCTGTTCTTGACCATCTTTATAGGTATAGGCTTTTAATTTAATCAAATCAAGCACTCCCTTAAAATTTGCCGCCTCACCCATGGGTAATTGCACCGGAACGATAGTGGCTTCTGTCTCCAATACCTCTTTTATCCCGTCTAAACATTTATGAAAGTTGGCATTTTCTTTATCCATTTTATTGACAAAAATCATTCGTGGAAGATTCTGTTCATTGGCATAGTTCCAGACTATTTCAGTTCCTACCTCGACCCCCTGAATCGCATCTACAAGGACGATACAAGAGTCTACAGCCCTTAAACTACGAATTACCTCCCCGATAAAATCCATATAGCCAGGGGTATCGATAAGATTAATTTTATGGTCTCTCCAATTTAGATGAGCTAAGCCGGCACTAATGGAAATTTTTCGTTCAATCTCACTCGGGTCAAAATCTAAAACCGTATTTCCATCATCCACACGGCCTAATCTATTGGTAAGTTTAGCGTTAAAAAGCATCGCCTCGGCTAGGGTAGTTTTCCCTGTTCCTCCATGTCCAATAATACTTACATTTCTAATGTTTTGTGGTTGTAGACTCATTATTTTCATCCTCCTTGTTAAATTAGGTATCAGGTATCAGGTGTCAGCTATCAGGTAAAAAGTTAGGAGAAGAGTTTTTATCCCTTTTTTCTGACACCTGACACCTTATCCTAACAGGATACAACAGATTTTGCAATAAGTCAAGTAAATTTTAACTTTTTGTTGAGATAAAATAAAAAAATATTTTAAAAATTCTTGACAAAAGTGGTAAATTTATGATATTATTATAAATGTAAATTTGATTAGACAAGATTACAGGATTTTCAGGATTATTTAATAAGATAAAAACAAATTAAAAATATTCTGTCAATCCTGTTAATCCTGTCAAAAAAAAGGAGGTGATATAGAGACAATGAAGAAAAGGAAGGAAATATCAATAAATTTGATAGGTAGTCTGTTTTGTTTAAGTGTAATGTTTTTGCTACCTTTTAAGGTAGAAGGAGCATATACTGAGGTAACGGTTGAGGAACTGCAGAAGAAGGTAGAGGCTTCCTGGGCCGCCGAGGCAAGGGCAGTAGCCGAAGCAGAGGCAGCTGCGATGGCCGAGGCAGAGGCTAAAGCAGATGCTAAGGTTGCCGAACAAGCAGTCAGAGAGGTAGAGGCATTATGTCGGACAATAGAGTTAGCCAAGAAAAAGGCATTGATGAAAAAGGAGGCGGCAAAACAAGCTGAAGTTATGGCATTAGCCTCAGCAAAAGTTGCTAAAGTAGAACAAGAAAAGGCTCAAATAGCCCTTGAAGATGCAAAATCTCACGAGGCAAATTTACGCGCAGAACTTGAAGTAGCCAGGCAAGAGGCAAAATTAGCCAAACAGGAGGCAGAATTACATCGAGAAACGGCAGAAAAATTCCTTGAAATTGCTACAGAGAGTCTTAACAAAGGAGAGACATCTAAATCAATCGAATTTGCGACAAAGGCTAAAGCAGAAATAGAAATTGCCAGGGGTGCAGAGGAAAAGGCTAAACTCAAAGAGGTAATCGCTCAGGAAACAGCAACGCGGGTGAGATTAGCTATGGAGGAGGTCGCCAATACTATAGTTAAGATCGAGATGTCCGTAGAAATGGCAAAGGCAGCAGAGGCTAAGGCTATGGCAGAGGCAGAAAGCGCTCGTTCTGCCGAAGAAGAAGCCAACGCTACCATCGAAGCAGCGGAAATAACAACACAAAGAGCTATTTCTCAGGCAAAATCCGCTCAGGCAACTATCAATTGGGCTTCTCTTAAAATAGCCGCATCTAAAAAAGCACAAGAACAGGCTATTGCTTATGCCAATTTAAGTAAAATTGCTGAAGAACAAGCACGACAATTTGTTGAAGAATCCCGACAAGAACGCGAAAGGGCTAAAACTATTCTTATGGAGGCTCAACGTGCCGTCAAAGGTGGTTCAATAAAGTAGAAGTTAGAAGGAAGAAATAAGAAAGAAAGTAGAAACCTTCTAACTTCTAACTTTTGACTTTTAACTTTTATTTGTCAAGGAGGGAAACGGTTATGACGAAAAGGAATTTAGTCGTCAAAATTGCCAGGGAGATGAACCTGACCCAAAAGATGGTTCAGTCAATCGTAGAAGGTGTTTTAGATGGAATTACAGAAGCTTTAGCCTCAGGAGATAAGATAGAATTAAGAAATTTTGGCATCTTGAAGGTAAAATCAAGAAAATCGCGGGTAGGAAGAAATCCGAGGACAGGCATTACTGTTCCCATTGAGGCAAAAAAGATTATTTGTTTTAAACCTGGCAAAATCTTAAAAGAAAAAGTAGCAAAATCTTAAAATTAACACTGAGGTATTTGAGACATGGAATTTGAGCATATTGATGAGATGGAATCCCAATACAAAAAAAACCGTATTTGTAAATGTGAAAATTGTGGTTATGCCTGGGAAATGTTTATTGACAAGAATAATGAATTATCTGAACTTGAGGAAGAGCCTCAAGACTTTTGTCCGATGTGTGGTGGCTCATATCTCGACCAAATGTAATTATTAAAGAAAAGTCTTCGATAATATACCAACGAAAATAAACCCTGAGATTTCTGTGGTTAGTCTTTAATTCAGACATTAGACTTCAGACATCAGACTTAGAGTAAGCATTCAACGGTTAGATAGAGAAAAAGATAATGGATGAATACTTGTCTCATCTAAAAACTGAAAGCTTAAAATTCCGGCTGACCGCTTATGACTTAAGTCTAATCTCGGAATTGAAAGTGGTTAGCCTGAGATGATGAAAAACTTGAAATTCCCTGGACAGCAAGATAAAATCCTTAATGTGATTACCTTTGGTTGTCAGATGAATAAATATGATTCGGAAACGATTGCCGGACTCCTTCAGGATTATTCCTTAACTGATAAGCCAGAAGAGGCTAATCTCATCCTGATTAATACCTGTGCCGTGCGTCAACATGCCGAGGATAAGGTTTATTCTTTAATAGGCAGACTTTCTTTAATCAAAAAAGATAATCCTGACTTAAAAATAGGTATTTGTGGTTGTATGGCCGAACAATATGGAGAAAATCTTTTAAAAAGATTTTCTGTCCTGGATCTGGTAATTGGCCCTGATAATATCTACAAATTACCTGATTTATTGCAGGAAATTTATAAAGGCAAACGGATAGTTTCAATAGGCCATCCAGCAGAATCAGTAAGGAGTTTGCCTACAAAACGAGTCGATAAAATAAAGGCTTATGTGCCTATAGTTTTGGGATGTAATAATTATTGTTCCTATTGTGTCGTCCCCTGGACAAGAGGAAATATTAGAAGTAGAGAACCACAAGAAATACTAAATGAAATAAAAAACTTAGTCAATTCAGGCTGTCAAGAGGTTACTCTCCTGGGTCAAAATGTGAATGATTACGGATGTGATTTTAAAGACTCCCAGATTTCAGGTTTAAAACCTATTGACTTCTGCAAATTATTAATAATGGTTAATGAACTCGACGGTTTAAAGAGAATACGATTCATTACCTCTCACCCCAAAAATTTTAAGTCTGAACTGATAAATACCATATCCCAGCTTCAAAAGGTTTGTGAATATATCCATTTACCCCTTCAATCCGGTTCGAATAAAATCCTTAAATTAATGAATCGAGGTTATACCGTAGAGTTTTATCAACAACTTGTGGAGGATATACGACAAAAAATTCCCGGGGTAAGTATTACTACTGACTTGATTGTGGGTTTTCCGGGTGAAGAAGAAGAAGATTTTAACCAGACCCTAAAAGCGGTAGAAGAGATAAGATTTGATTCTGCATTTACATTTAAATTTTCACCACGACCAAATACTTTGTCAGCAACCTATCCTGACCAACTTACTTCAGAGGTTAAACAAAATAGATTAGAGAGATTAATTGCGGTTACTTCAAGAATTGCAAAAGAAAGAAATAGCCGGTTAATCGAGAAAATAGAAGAGATTTTGGTTGAAGGCAGAAATCCAAAGGACACATCTTTTTTTATGGGTAGAACAAGAACAGATAAAATAGTTTTCTTTAAGGCAAGCACTGATTCATTAATAGGTAAAATGGTGAAGGTTAAAATTATAGGTAGTGGTACCTTTAGCCTTAAAGGCGAACTTTTGTAACTTTAATTCAGACATAAGAATCCACAGATTACACAGATTTTACAGATTAAAGTCTGAAATATAAGCGTTTTTTCTTTTAATCTGTGTAATCTGTGGATTTCTAATGTCTGAATTGCTGGCTGAAAGAAAATAAAGTTTGACAATATGTAAAAAGTTTATTATAATATTTATCATGAATTTAGCAAACAAATTAACCTTATTACGAATTATTCTTGTGCCTTTTTTTGTAGTATCTTTAGCCTGTGATAATGTCTATACCCGCTATCTAAGTCTCCTGGTATTTGTTATAGCGTCAATTACAGATATTTATGATGGTAAGATTGCCAGAAGGTATGGATTAGAATCTACCTTTGGGAAATTTGCCGACCCATTAGCCGATAAAATATTAGTCACCTCTGCATTTATCTATTTTGTAACCATGCCGGCTTTACACATACCTGCTTGGATGGTAGTCTTGATTATTGCCCGAGAGTTTGTCGTTACAGGACTTAGATTAGTGGCTATGTCCAAGGGGGTAGTCATTCCTGCCTCGCTAAAAGGTAAATTAAAAACCACATTCCAGATTACAACCATTATTATTATCCTTTTTATCCTGCTTATAAAGGCTTACCTGAGGGATTTTTCTATAATAATCCATACTCCTTTATCCTTTAACCTGGTTTTAGAATACACCCCATTAATTTTGATGTCGATAACGACCCTTTTTACGGTGATAACGGGTATCTGGTTCACTATTTTGCACAAAAAACTCTTGATGGAACATTAGAAATATGATACAATTCAATGAATTGTCAAAGTCACAAAAAGCCTTTGATTTTATTGTTAAATTGATAGCCAGCGGATGCTTTACCGGCTATTCCAAATTTGCCTCAGGCACGGTCGGATGCTTTTTTATCGGTATTCCAACCTATTTACTTATTTATTATCTATCTCATTGTTGTCTTTTTATTGAGCCTAATTTATGTTACGCACTATTTGTAACCATGTTAACTATAATAGGCATCTGGGTAAGTGGGCGGGCAGAGATTATTTTTGCCCAAAGGGATTCAGGAAAAATCGTCATAGACGAAGTGGTCGGCTATCTTTTTACTATGTTTGCCCTGCCGTTAAATATACTTTTTATTGTCCTTGGATTTATTTTATTCAGAGTAATTGATGTATGGAAACCACTTGGTATTCGTTCATTACAAAAACTTCCAGGTGGCTGGGGGGTAATGTTCGACGATTGTGCAGGAGGTGTAGTAACTTGCATTATCTTGCAGATTATAAATATTTCAGGTGTCAGGTTTTAAACTGACTGCGGTGGATGTCAATGCAAGAAGAAATTTGTAAATCCAGGGTATTAAGAATAATTGGGTTAACCGAGAAAGAGGTTAAAGTTGTCTTAGGTGGAGATATAGGCAAAAGTGATAGTTTGCATCTAAATCTTGTGCCTCACCCTAATGGGATAATTGACCTTGAAATTAAATCTACAGCGAAGGTAGAGCGAATGGTACAGGCACTACTTTCTGCGGCTGAAAAAGAAATTCGGCTTAAACTTGGGGATAATATTTATGGTATAGATGAAGAAAGATTAGAAGAGGTAGTTGGTTACTTACTTTATTTAAGAAGGTTGACAATTGCGGTGGCTGAATCCTGCACTGGAGGATTACTTTCTAATAAAATTACTGATATTCCCGGTAGTTCCCTTTATTATCGTGGTGGGATAGTTGCTTATGATAAGGAGGTGAAGATTAACCTTTTAAATATACCACCTGAGATAATTGAGAAATGTGGGATAGTTAGTCTGGAGGTAGCTGGCTCGATGGCTAAACAAATAGCTCAAATAATGCAAACAGACATTGGTGTAGGAATAACCGGATATGCAGGGCCAGAAGGCAATGCGAATGGCAATGATATTGGCCTGGTATATATCGGTGTGTCTTCAAAAGATAATTTGCAGGCTTGTCTAGTTAATGTTAAAGAATTCAGGTTTGGAGGAGAACGGGAAGAAATCAAGGGAAAGGCAGTTTGTGCCGCCTTAGATATGGTCAGGAGGGGATTATTAAAATGATTGAAATAAGGACTTTTATAGCTATTAATATGACAAATGAAATCAAGGAGCTACTGGGTAAAATTCAAATAGAATTGAAAAAGGCTGAAGCTGATGTTAAGTGGGTAGCACCTGAAGGAATGCATCTTACTCTGAAATTCTTGGGCAATATCTTTATTGGTCAGTTAGAATCTGTCTGTCAAATGGTTTTAGAGGCAACCTCTAATTTTAATCAATTCCAATTATCCTTATCTTCATTAGGTGCCTTTCCAAATTTATCAAGTCCAAAGGTAGTGTGGGTAGGTATAGATAAAGGTAAAGAAGAATGTATCCAATTAGCTAAACAAATAGACAATAATCTGAATAGACTTGGGTTTCCAGTCGAATCCAAAGAATTTTTTCCCCATTTAACCTTAGGTAGGGTAAAAAGTCCTCGGGGGAGAAATGAGTTATTAAAATCAATAACAACTCTAAAAACTAAATCTTTTGGGCAGATGTCTGTAACAAAGGTAGAGGTCATGGGTAGTCAGTTAACCCCTAAAGGGTCAATTTATACGACCTTGCGCCAATTGGAACTTATCAAAAACTAATCTTTTATTGCTTTAATTGTGGTCTTTGTGAGATTTTTAGCAATCTGGGTCAAATAATGAGTTGTTAATCCAACCAGAAAACCACAAGCCATATTGGTTACTAACGAGACGATAACGGTTGCAGTCAGCGGAATTAAATCCTTACCCCAGCGGATATCTTTGGCAAACTTAGTAAGTTCTATTCCCACCAAAAACATCATAGCACCAATAACGGCTATAGGGAAAGCGGTAAATAATGCGGCGATAGAGGTGGCAAAGAACAATCCCAGGGAAATTTCAATTACCCCTTCCATGATGTTTGTTCCGCCTGTTCGTGCACCAAAATAATATTGTCCCGCAAGACCACCAGCTCCATGACATAGCGGCATACCACCGAAAAAGGGTAACAAGAGGTTCATTATCCCCATATTTAGAGATAGCTGTTTTTCGGTTACAGGTTTATTTGGCCAGTATGACTTAATTAACGCAGAGGTAGCCATCACGGCATTGGTAGCGGTAAGTGGAATTTGGGCAAAACCTGCAAGTAAAAAAGTCTGCCAGACCTCCTCAAGACGAAAGGTGGTAAAAGGTGGAAAACTTAAGTTGGGAGGGGCAATTTGCGTGAATTTACCTTTGATAAATATGATAGCTATGCCCAGAATCATTAACACGATGGCGGCAGGAGCATAACGATTTTGTCGTAAAACCAAAACAATGATAATAGCGGCAAGACCAAGCCACCACCAGGTTGAAATCATTTTGAACGCCTGGATGGCAAGAAGTAGTCCAAGTGAAACCTGGATACCACGAATAACGGAATTAGGTATAATTTTTGCCAGCTGATTCATAATTCCAGTAAATCCGAAAAATAACCAGATTATACCCGTCCCAAATGCAGAGGCATAAACCATAGATGGTGACCAGTGTTGTGTAATGGCAACTATTGCCAGAACCTTCATTGGCTCAATCGGCATTGGCAAACGATAAACAAGACCGGTAATGATATTTGCCAGTCCCATCATAACAAGAAAACCGGCTGGATTGAGACCGCAGATAACAATGTAACCAATTGCCAATGGGAAAAGTGTTCCAAAGTCACCCATTGAGCCGGCTAATTCCCTTAAATTGAATTCAAACGATTTGATTTTCATAATACTTCTGGATTACATCATTAGGGGAGAGAAACCCTTTTTGAAAAAAGGGTTTCTCTCCCCTTAAACCCCT
>SBAY01000292.1 GCA_005239945.1 Nitrospira sp. | reverse complement strand
TGAGTAACGGGGTCTGTTATAGACCAATACCTCATGCCCTCTTGAAACAAGTCGCAGACTTAATTCTTCTACATGTTTATCGATTCCACCGTATATCCCTGGAATAGATTTTTGTCCAATCATGGCTATCTTCATCGTTTATAGCACCTATTAACCAAAAGTTCTCATGCTGTATAGCACTTATTAATCAAAATTTGACATAGAGCAGATAGAAATTTAACTATCAATCGAATGAATGTAGAATGTAGAATAATGAATGTAAAATGTAGAAGTATTAGGATTAGTATTACTTCTACATTCTACATTCTACATTCAATATTCGATATTTCATCTTATGTGAACTTTTGACTAATACCTGCTATAACCTTTTCATAAACCTTCATGAGTTCCTGGTAATGGATTTGAGGATTATACCTTTCTTCGACCAGGCTTCTTGCATTTTTCCCCAGGGTAGGTATAATCTCTTTATTTTCTAATAGATATTGTATCTTATCGGCTAAATCATCTACATTCTTTATTTCAAATAACAAACCATTAAATTTATCCTTTATCAATTCTGGAAGACCACCAATATTTGAACCTATAACAGGTTTACCTAAGGCAAATGCCTCAAGGACTGCAAATGGAAAATTTTCATACCACTCTGAAGGAATGATGACAAACATAGCCTTTTTTATAGTTGATTTTAATTCATCCCCTGTTTGATAACCTACAAAATTGATATTTTTAATCCCTTTAGCCATTTGTTTGGCTTTTTCTTCATCAGGTCCTTCACCAATCAGATATAGATTCGTCTTGATATTCAAGTGTTTGATTGCCTTAATCAAGGTCATTATTCCCTTCTCCGGAGATATTCTACCCGCATAAACAAAATAATCCTCAAAATCATAAGATGAAGAATACTCATTGGAATCAATAAAATTAGGGATGTGGACTATTTTATTTTTATCCAGACCAAATTCAATCATTTTATCTTTCATAAACTCACTTGGGGCAATGAACATTTCTATATCTTCATAAAATTTCATTACCTTATGAATATAAAGTTCAAGACAATTCACTAAACTGGCGCCAAGGGAACCTTTATTACATCTTTGTAAGATTGCCTGGTAATATTTATATCGCTTACATCGCTCACATACCTTTCCATTTGACAGAAAGCTATAAGTAGGACATATTAGTTTATAATCATGCAATGTCATCACAGAAGGAATTGCATATTTCTTCAAAACCTGTAAGATTGATGGAGAAATCCGAGAATATATATTATGCAAATGGGCTATATCCGGTTTTATTTCCTTAATCAGGCCTTCAATTTTTTTCTTTGCCTCTCTGGAATAAATGGCGTTAAGCGAAATCTTTATGTTTTTGATAGAAAGTTTATAGTCATTAAAATAGATAGCCTCTGCAAAATATTTTTCATAAGGAGATTCTATATTTCTTTTGTCCTTAACCGAAAAAGGTATGACTTGATGGCCAGCCTCCTTCAACAGGTTAAATAAATTGAAGAAATACCTCTCTGAACCTCCACGCAGGTAATAGTAATTATTCGCTAATAAGATTTTCATCGTTGAACCAACCTTTCGATTTCAGAAATTCCCCAACTTTTATAATGTTTCGATAAGGGTAATTTTTAAGGGAGGGAATATTGAGGGGAAAACCCCTTTGAAAAGTGGTTTTCCCCTCAAACTCCCCTTTCCCTAAACTTTTTAACTACAAGGGTATGGATTTTAGTTACCCATTTCTTGGGTAACTAAAATCCATACCCTTGTAGTTAAAAAGTTTTTGGGAAAAGAGGGGTTTAAGGGGAGAGAAACACTTTTTTCAAAAAGGGTTTCTCTCCCCTTAATTCCTCTCCCCGCAAAATTTACCTCTTCTTGAACCACTAATAAAAGTTGGGGAATTTCTGTTTCGATTTATTCTTTAGAAGCCAATAGCCAACCTTTACTATATTTCTCTTTATAGCCGTTCTGGCCGTGCATATCATCCAGCAATTAAAAGAACAGTGGCTGACTATCTTTCTTGTTTTGTCTGCATTTTCTGATGACCAGATATCCTGAAAGTTACTTACTTTGATATTCCCCATGACCTTGTTTAATATATTACAAGGATAAATATCACCAGTTGGGGACATAAAGAAAAAGTTACTACCAGCATCACAAGGTAAAACCCTTCTATTTTCTTTAGCATAATGGTATATCCCGTTTAAAAAATATGCTCGAAACCATCTCTTGGGTTGATTTCTTTTTAATTCCTCATGAGCAATGTATTCAAGATGTTCTTTTAAGACATCTATCTTTGCAAATTTATTATTATTGGTCATGAAGTAATGCTCAGAGTTTTGAGCGATACTACATGTAAATTCAACCCCTAATTTATTGGCTAAATCATAAACATTTCTTAAATCTTCAACATTAATATCAGAGATAGTAAATCCTATCCTTAAATCTTTAATCCCTATACCCTTTAAATTCTCTATGGAACTTAAAGCCTTTTCATACGCCCCTGTTATTCCCCTTACCTCATCATGTATTTTACCTATTCCGTCGATTGAAATACCTACTCCAATTTTCTTACTTATACCTTTTATTTCCAGCATCATATCCTTTATTCTATCAGGTAATAATCCATTGGTAGATATAACCATCCTTGGGGAATAACAGGACTTATTTAATCTGCTTATAACCCCAGGCAAATCATCTCTTAGAAATGGTTCGCCCCCACTTACATTAATAGTTTTTAAAGATGAAGGCAGATTAGCAAACTCTTGTGGAGTCAATTCTTCTTGCGGCTTACTCTGCCAGATATTACACATCTGACATCTGGCATTGCATCTATAGGTAACGGCTAATACTGCTTCCATGGTCATCTATTTCCTCCATATAGTGTGTATCGTATTGCCTCTAAAAACCCTTCTACTGCCTCATTTATTCCCCAATTCTTAATTATTTCTCTCGAGGCAATTTTCATCTGCTGCTCTTTTTCAGGGTTTTGTAATATCTGTTTAATGGCGATAGTTAATCCATCAATATCTCCAGCATCGACTACATATCCATTCTTATCATCATAAACTAA
Organism: Nitrospira sp.; assembly: GCA_005239945.1. Lineage (GTDB taxonomy): Bacteria > UBA9089 > CG2-30-40-21 > CG2-30-40-21 > SBAY01 > SBAY01. Next base: position 5,054 of record SBAY01000292.1, on the reverse strand, counting down.
GTCAGTTGAGGCACCGGCTTGTTTAGTCGTAACAATAGGCAAACCACAAGCCATGGCTTCATTTATGACTAAACCCCAAACATCAGCTAATGTTGGCAGGACAAGCAGATTTGAGATAACCATGTATTGAATTAGTGTCTCCCTGGATTTATACCCCAAGAAGAATACATTTTGAAGATGATGGTCATGGCAATATCTTTTCAATTCTTCCTCTTGAACCCCTTCTCCTATGATTAAAAGTCCAATGGAATTAAAGTCCGAGAAAATGCGTTGATAGGCTTGAAGCAAATGTATTATTCCTTTTCTTTTGATTAATTGACCAACATAGACGATAAGTTTTTCGAAATTGAGATTTAATCTTTTTTTAAGCATCTCTTTTTCTTTTTCAAGTTTAATGGAATCATGTAAAAGAAATTCTGTATCTACCGTATCTGGGGATAGAAAGATATTTTCTTTATTTACTCCATGCTTTATTAGAAACTCTTTTGTTTGCGTGCCTGCGGCAATAAACCCCCTGGCACCTTTGAGCATGAACATCTTAGCCATATTCCTGAGAGTATGGAATAAAAAGGAGTGCGCGGCTTCAGTGGCTAATGTCTGTTCCGTCCAGAGGAGTAAGAGAACTTTAAAGAATAAGGAATAACATAATGATAAAAGGGCTGTTGGATAATTATACCCGGCACAGCACAGATAATTAGGTCAAAACCTCTTAATTTATATAAGATTGATGGATTGATATGTAATGGTAACACATCGCCATCTTCCTTAGACAAAGTAGGTGAAAATCCAGATAAGACTTCAAAATCAAATGAATATTCTCCTGCCTTCCATCTTCGATTTATCTCAGATGAGGCACAAAAGAAGAATTTGAACTTGAAATTTTCTGTTTCACTAAGTCTTTTAAATAATGCTATTCGGTAAGGAGCAGGTATATTCGTAATAACCGCTACCTTACCTTTGCCTTGTTGGACATTCATAGAAAATACTCCTGATAACTGGATTTTAGGCTTTAGCCTTTTATCATTACCTAATACTTTTTCGATAATTGTTTAACTCTTGTAAAAAGTATTTTTCACCTTCTTCCGAGTAATATCTATTTTCTTCGAAAATACTTTTTAGTGGAAATTGCACCAGTAAACGCGGTCTATACTTTTTAATCATTTCCCATCGCCTTTTTTCTTCCTCCAGATTTAATTGCCAGTTATCATCCCGATGTAACATCAAACCAAATTTCATATCCGAATTCACCAGTCTTTTATACTCTCTGATAAAATAGTCAAGATTTGCCTCTATGGGAGGATAGGTTTCACAAACGATATAATCGATTTCAGGATGTTGAGCCAATAATTCGATATCTATACCCCTTTGTCTTCCCCAGGCACCCCACCAATGGATAGAAGGAACCGTAAATTCTTTATCTATTATTTTTTCATAGGGCAGGGTCCAATGGTGTAGTCCAATATAAGCAGTCCCATACCACTGTGGATTATCTTTGTTGACTTCATTGACTACCTCGGCAATCCGCCCAATCCAATTATTTGTAAAAAGTTCGCATATAAAATCAAACCAATGTTTCCAGACACCTTCGGCCTTGGGTAAATCTACGAATTTCTGCCCTGGCATAATTTGAGCAGGCACATTATAACCAGGACAATATTCCGTTAACTCAGAGACCATATTGGGGTCATGAACAGGGAATTTATCAATTAATTTACCATTATGTCGAACATTATGTTTCATAGTATATTCTTGCCATTTTTTTAAAACAGTCGGGCTATATGTAGGATTGTTCCAATAATCATATCTTTTTTCGTTTTTCCACTCACCAAAATAAGTCAAGACATCTTCATCAAAGAAATAACCATTCAATACCCCTTTAAACCTTTTTAAAAACCTTGTTTTATATTCATGGAGAAACCAGGTTAGGGCATCTTCATTCAAAACATCGAAAAGAGGTCTATTATCCTTAAGTGTGGCAGGAATAATCCGGCCGTCTCTTTGCATAATATATGCCTGGTATTCTGGTTTTATCTTACCGAATGCCTCTATTTTGTCAAGAATCGAAAAAGAAGATATCCATAAATGGATGCCATGTTCCTGGGCTACCCTGGCTATATAATAATGTGCGTTCAGGTCATTTTCATTATAATATAACGATATAAAGGCAACACCGCAATTTTTATATTTAATCCTTGAAAAGATTTTTTCAGCCTCCTGGCCAGTGCTTATAGCACCGAACTTGCTTTCCCCGTAAGTTTCAACTACAACTAAAATCAAATAACCCTCCGGTAGTTTCATCTTAGCTATGCATTCTATCGGGAACAATAAAAATACCATCATTGAAATCAAAAATAATTTATGCATATTTTTCTTTCTGAAGTTTTTTAATTTAGTAATCGGATTAAGCGGATTTATCGGATTTTTAATCTTTTATTTATCCGTTTTATCCGCTAAATCCGATTACTGATGCAATTGAACTTTATTGTATAGTGAAAAATAAATACCGACAAGGCCAAAGTATGTCCAGAGCACAAAGGCACAATTCATCCCCGTACCAAGACACATAATGACCAGAGCAAAGGCATAATTTGCCAATATTCTGCCCAGGTCATACATCTGAATATCCCCCATTGTTTTAAATCGGTTAGCTATATTTCGTAACCCTCTAAAAAGAGAAAACCAGATGAGTGAAAATGCAATAAATCCAGATATTCCCAACTCTCCCCAGATAACCGGCCAAAAGGTATCGATACAAATTGAAAGACAAATTTAGATATAACTCTATAAAGAACAATCGTCCAGATTTTATAGAGCAAACCCTTTAAACCTTTTAAATTTCTAATGACAACATTTATGGATTCGCTTATATGGATGTGCGCCAGGCTTACTGTTTTTTTATTTGAAAGTCTGCCCCATATCATTGCCAGAAAGGAACTATCTAACCCTAATCCACCAACAACCGTGTCGTATTCCTTGAGAATGTTTATAAGCCTTTTCGTTAAAAAAAATGGATGGTTCCTCAATCTGACATCATTGTTAAAAATGGAGATGATATTTCCCTTAAAGGGGACAGGACAGGTAATTATTCTCTTATAGAGAATTATATCCACCTTTAATCCTTTCTCAATGAGTTTATTGCCTATGGTTATAATTACCTTTTGAGCACCACCACATTTTAAGGTAGGTATAATAATAGCGATTTTAGGCATGCCTTTTGGGGAAATAGTCTTCATGTTTTATCTACCTCGTATCTTGGATTCGCTAAAGGAGCAAGGAACAAGGTCTTTCCTATTCATCATTCACCTTGCACCTTGAACCTTGAACCTTGCACCCTGAACCTTGAATCTCGCTCCTTGCTCCTTCTTATCCGCAACCCTTTGATATTAATTTATTTAGCATCTCTCTTAAAGTTTGTTTTTCCTCATTAGTTAGAGTAACAATCACCATTAACAGAGAAATAAGCAAAAAAACAAAGATTGAAAATATGGGAACCGTTTGTTTCAAAACCAGGCATATTCCAACAGCTAAGGCAAGAACTATCAATCCTTTCAAATAATAAGAATCGATAAAACTATTCCTGGTAAGTTTTATGACAAAAGATACATAAATGGCATTTAAAACGCTACAAGTAATTATGTTTGCCATTGCGGCACCAATAGCCCCAAACATAGGTATGAGAATAACATTAAGAATAACATTAACCATAAGAGCTATCGCCATGCCGATTGCCCTTAACTTTTGGTTATCAGCCGCAGTAAGAATATCCGCATAAGCCGCTCCGACAAATCTTAAAAATATTACCCCGGCCAGTAACTGCATGATAAATATCGAAGGTATATATTGCTTTCCATAGACTAACCTGATAACTATATCCGCAAACAAGAAAAAAAAAGGCAGCCATCGCCCCTCCGACAAGAAACATATATTTATTTAATGCCAGGCCATCTTTTTTAAACCCTTCCTGGTCTATTTTTATTTTCTTAGAGATTACAGGAAAATAAGAAGAGGCGATAACATCATAAATAACCATCGTAGCCATTACTATTCGCATTCCTGCCTGATAATATCCTACCTCAACATTGCCTTTAAAATAAGACAGTAAAACCGTATCAAGTTGAATATAGAATGTAATTAATATCGTCTGGATACCAAATGGAAAAGAATCTTTTATTAGCTTTATCCCTTTCAAGAAATCAAATTTCCAGGAAAGCCTGCCAAACTTTTTATGTACGAAATAGAGACTGACCGCAAAGTAAATAATCCTTGAAATCAGATAGGCAAAAGCCACAGCAATAATTTTAAAATTCAACAAAAGAAGGGTAAGTATCAAGAAAAACTGGATGCCATTAAACAATGTAGTTGAATAAGTTTCATACTGAAATTGATTCAATCCCCTGAAGATACCATTAAAATACTGTCCAAAGGAATAAATAATAACCGCAAACCATAATACAAAGATGACAATCTTAATTTCAGTAGGATGGTTCACTACCTTCAAAACTATACACAAAACAATGATTAAGAGGATTGAAAGAATAATCTTGCTGGTTAAAATATCACTCGAAATCCCTAAGGCATTCTTAGCGAATACGGCAACCTCTTTCATGATAAGCATACTAAATCCATAATCCACAAAAACAAGAAATATGCCTATAAAAGATAAAGCGTATGTAAATTTTCCGAACTCTTCAACCCCCAAAATCCTGGCCATGCATATAAAGAGCAAGGTAGAGGACAGGAATCTCAATCCGCAGGTTAGAATACTAAAAAATATATTTTTAACTACGGCCGACTTTGCAGTTATCTGGGTCATAGGCTAACACCACCATTTGAAAATTAAAAGTTAAAAGTTAAAAATTAAAAATTAAAAATTAAAAATGAAGAAGGTAGAATTTCAATTTTTAATTTTTAACTTTTAATTTTTAATTATTCATCCCTTTTTCCACTACTTATGATAATAACTGAACTTTTGCGTTTTTCTCTCAAGCATTGATTTTGCTTAAGATTATCTCTTCTCTGCCGATATATTTATCGGGAGGGAAGAAAAAATGCCT
>SBAY01000167.1 GCA_005239945.1 Nitrospira sp. | reverse complement strand
TAAATAAAATTTTATACTCTTGTGGTTAAAAAGTTTTGGAAAAGGGGAGTTTGAGGGGGAAAACTTGTGTGGTTTTAAACCACTTTCAAAAGGTTTTCCCCCTCAAAAAATTCACTTCTTTAAATTATTACGAAAAGTTGGGGAAAATCTGGCCTGATAAAAAATCCCTTGACTTTCTTATTACTTATAATGTATTATATACTCAACAGGGGGCACAATCTGTGATTTTGGGTAACCGTTCAGGTTATTTAGGCTATAGGCTGTAGACTGTTAGCTATTGAGTATTGATGAACCCAAAATCTTCTCGTTTTCCATGTTTTTGAGTCGTAATCAAAACCGTGGTTATCAAATTCCCTGAGTTTCATATCATCTTACATACTTCCGACTTACAGCCTAAATGCCTACAGTCTATCTACTTGAACAGTTACGATTTTTGCAACTCAGATTCTCATTTCCAGAATTCACGGTTCCAGGTTCACGGTTGAAGGGTTAGCTCTCTAACTTTGAACCTTGCATCTGACAACCTGTGCAGATACGGAATCACAAATTATGCCTCCTGCAAGTATATATTTATTAACTTCAATTCAGACATTAGACCATAGACATTAGACTTAAGTCGTAAGCGGTTAGCCGGAAGATTAATCTTTCAGTTTTTGGATGAGACAGGTGTTCATCCATTATCTTTTTCTCCATTTGAAAGCTGACGGCTGAACGCTGAATGTTTACGACTTAAATCTGATGTCTAAAGTCTAAAGTCTAATGTCTGAATTGAAGATTTATTAAGGATTGAAAGAAATATGGAAAATAAAAAATATTATATAGAGCGAACATTACAACTGGCTAAAGAATCCATTGGTAAGACGAGCCCTAATCCAATGGTGGGAGCAGTCGTGGTTAAAGATGGCAAAATAGTTGGAGAGGGTTATCATCAAAAGGCAGGCAGTCCACATGCCGAAATAAATGCCCTCCTAAAGGCTGGTTCACAATCTAAAGGTGCAATCTTATATCTCAACTTAGAACCTTGCTCTCATTATGGTCGCACCCCTCCCTGCACCAAAGCCATTATTGAAGCCGGAATTAAAAAGGTAGTGGTCAGCATGCTTGACCCTAATCCCTTAGTGTGTGGAAAGGAAGAATTAGAAAAAGCAGGAATAGAAATAGAAGTAGGAATTCTGGAAGAGAAGGCAAGGAAACTTAATGCGGTTTATATCAAATATATCACCACGAAACTGCCTTTTGTCATCCTTAAATCTGCTGTCACCCTGGATGGGAAGATAACCACACCTGATAAAGGCTGGATTACTTCTGAACAAAGCAGGGAATTAGTTCATCAACTTCGCTCCCAGGTGGATGCGGTCTTAGTCGGCAAAGATACTGTATTGGCAGATAACCCATTATTAACCGCCAGAATAAAAGGGGTAAAAGACCCATTTAAAATCATAGTGGATACACGGTTAGAAATTCCCCTCGTTTCAAAGGTCTTGATAAACCCTAAAAAGGTTATCATCGCCACAACTAAAGATGCACCCGAACATAAAGTTTTTACCTTAGAGAAATTAGGGACTAAGGTGATAATCCTGCCGAACTCCAGGGGAATGGTTGATGTCACAGAATTAATGAAAAGATTGGGGGAAATGGAGATAACCAGTATCCTGGTTGAAGGAGGGGCTAAAATTAACGCTTCTTTGTTAGAAAATGGGTTAGTAGACAAAGTATTCTTCTTTATTGCCCCAAAAATAGCAGGTAATAGACAAGTTAGTGCGATAGGAAATTTATCTGAATTAGTCAGGCTAAAAGAACTAACGGTGGAAAAGATAGGGGAGGATATTTTAATATCAGGATTGGTAAAGGGTAAATGGTAATCAGGTTATCGGTAAATATCTGTTGGTTACCTGATTACCAATTACCGATTACCATTTACCATTAGACTTCTGCAAAATGAGAAATGTGAGGAAAGATATACCACAAAGTCACTAAGACACAAAGAATTAGCATTGAGCAAAGAGCATGGAGCATGGAAATTCTTTTTTCTCCAGGCTCTATGCTCCAGGCTTAAAGCTCTTTTAGTGGCTTTGTGGCTTTGTGGCTAAAAGAATGTGTATAAAGAAATAAGGTTAGAGTATGGAGGAAAAGCCAAGAAAAATAATTTCATAATTTACTGAAATATCAATAAGTTATGAATTTTGCAGAAAGCTTCATTTACCATTTAAAAGGAGTAAATTATGTTCACTGGAATTGTAGAAGAAATAGGGGTAATTAAAGAAAAAGGAGCTAATTTCTTTGTAATTGCGGCAGATAAGGTTTTAGAGGAATTAAAACAAGGGGATAGCATAGCGGTCAATGGTGTTTGTTTGACTATAACGGAATTTAGCCAGCATATCTTTAAGGTAGATATTATGCCGGAAACACTAAAGATGACTAATTTAGCTGCGTGTGCCATCGGGGAAAGGGTGAATTTAGAACGCGCCATGCGACTTGGTGACAGACTCGGAGGGCATTTGGTTTCCGGACATATTGATGGATTAGGAAGGGTTGTGAAAAAATCAATAGAAGGGGAAAATCAAACTCTACAAATATCCGTTCCCCGGCAATTAAGCAAGTACATCGTTAAAAAGGGTTCTGTAGCGGTTGAAGGAATTAGCTTAACCGTGGCTGAAGTAAAGGGTGAGGAATTCACCATTTGCCTTATCCCTCATACCCTTAAGACAACTACCCTGAGTAAAAAGAATGTAGGTGATTTACTCAATATCGAAGTAGATATGATTGGTAAGTATGTCGAGAAATTGTTAGATAAGGGAGGAAATGGCAAAATGACCATGGGCTTTTTAGCCGAGCATGGATTTGCCTGATTTAGACATAAGATTTTAGCAGATATTCACTTTCAGATAATTGTTCAATAGATATCAAGATGCAAATTCCTTTTTAATAGCTCAACAATATTACCGGGTTGGCATTTTTCAAGACTAATTTTAGGGCTATCAGGGATAATCCCCAGAATGGGCACATTAGAGATTTTTTCTATTACTTGAGGGTTTGTCTGCTCGGCTATTCCCGCCTCATCTTCTTTAAGTCTGTTTATGACTACACCCAGGACACGAATTCCCTGCGATTGAGCCTGACGAATAGTAAGCAGGGTATGGTTTATGGTTCCCAGGGAAGGTTTAGCCACGATTAAAAGAGGTAAATCGAAATCCTTGATTAAATCTATCATCAGGTAGTTACTCAGGATGGGCACCAGGAGTCCACCAGCCCCTTCAACTATCACAAACTCATAGTTTGCTTTTAATTTACTGTATGCCGCCAGGATTTTTTCAATATCAATTTTTACCCCGGTTATTTGGCTGGCCACCAGTGGTGCTAAGGGAGGTTCTAAACAATAGGGATTCAGGATGTCCATATCCTTAGTAATCCCAGAGGTCTTAATCATCAACTCAATATCAAGGGAAACAAGTTTCCCCTTCCTTTTTATTGCCCCTGTCTGGATTGGTTTCATTACTCCAACCTTGAGCCCTTTTTCTTTAAATAACCCCGCCAGCCCAGCGGCAATTACCGTTTTGCCCACATCAGTATCTGTTCCTGTAACAAATAGTCCTTTTTCCATCATAGGGAGATTTTATCAAAGATTTTGAGTAGATGTCAATAAAAATTTTTTGTTCTTTGTTTCCCATTAGTGCCTATTCAAAAAAATCAACGGATGCCTCAACTTCTTGAGGGAAAATGCAGCCAAACAGGTTTGCCCAAACAAGTTCGAATTTCCGACTTTTCGGATAGGCTATGTTACCCACTTTGATTACACGCACCCCCATCACAGAAATTCCCCGACTTTTAGTAGTGGTTTAAAGAGAGGTGTTTTTTAAGGGGAGAGAAACCCTTTTTGAAAAAAGTGTTTCTCTCCCCTTAAAC